>DATMXP010000044.1 GCA_035561515.1 Terriglobales bacterium
TTTTCATAGTCCGTCGTGCAAGTGCTTTGTTTTCTTAGGTGGGGGGGGTGGGGGAGGGGTACTCCGGAAGAAGTTCCTGCAAGTACAACATCTTGTATTTATAACGTACCCGATAGGCACGAAAAACGTCACAGCACCACGTTATCGATCAGCCGCGTCGACCCGACCCACGCGGCAATCGCAACCAGCGCGCCCTTGCTGACGTCGGCCACCGGCTCCAGCGAATCCGGATTCACGATCTCCAGGTAATCGAGCTTTGCCCCAGGTTCTTCGGCCACAACTTCTTTGCCGGCCGTGATCAACGACGCCGCATTCTTCTCGCCCTTGTCGCAGAGGAACTGGATGCGATTCAGCGCCCGCGAAAGCACCAGCGCCTCGCGACGCTGCTGCGGATCGAGATATACGTTCCGCGAACTCATCGCCAACCCATCCGACTCCCGGACGATTGGGCAAACAACGATCTCCACATCGAAGTTCAGGTCCCTCACCATCCGCCGGATGATCGCCACCTGCGCGGCATCCTTCTGACCGAAGAATGCCCGGTCCGGCTGCACGATCCCGAACAGCTTCGCTACCACCGTCGTAACGCCCTTAAAGTGCCCCGGCCGCGAACGCCCATCCAGTCGCTCGCTCAGCCCCGCCACTTCAACGGCAGTCACAGCCCCGGCCGGGTACATCGCTTCCTTCGACGGCGCAAAAACAAAATCCACCCGCTCCGCCTCCAGCAACTGGCAGTCGCGCTCAAACGTCCGCGGATACTTTGAAAAATCTTCAGTGGGTCCGAACTGGAGCGGGTTTACAAAAATCGAGGCGACAACCGCATCCGATTGCGAGCGGGCCATCTTCATCAGTGACAGATGCCCCGCATGAAGCGCGCCCATCGTCGGCACAAATCCAATGCGCTTGCTCCTCCGCAATTCGCGGGAAACACGCTGCATCTGGATTGGATCGGAAATGATTTGCATAAAGAAGTCGTTAGTAATTAGTTGTTAGTAGTTGGTATTTGGTCGTGAAGATGATAAGCCTGCACACTCCACGACCAAATACTAATAACTAATTACCAAGAACTGCATCACCTGATTGCTCTTTTGCGCGCCATCACATCTTCCAGCGCTGCCATCGTCTCTTTCGGCAGATGGTAAGACTCAGCGTCCGAAGGATAGTTGCCTTCCGTCACGTCGCGCTTGAAGCCCTCGATGGCTTCGTTAATCACCGCAGCCGCATCTGCATAACGGCGGACGAACTTCGCCGGTTGCTGGAACGTCAGCCCGAGCATGTCGTGGATCACCAGCACCTGTCCGTCGCATTCCGGACCAGCGCCAATCCCGATCGTCGGCACACTCACTTCCGCGGTAATCATTGCCGCAACCTCGCGCGGAATGCCTTCCAGCACCATCGAGCAGACACCGGCGTTGTCGAGCGCCACGGCATCGCGCATCAGTTGCTCGATCGCCTTCAGCGTCTTGCCCTGGACTTTGTATCCGCCCATCGCGTTCACCGATTGCGGCGTAAGTCCGATGTGACCCATCACGGGAATCTCGGCATCAACCAGGCGACTCACGATCTCGATGCGCTTCTCGCCGCCTTCGAGCTTCACCGCTTCCGCGCCGCCATACTTCACGAACTGCGTCGCATTCCGCACCGCTTCTTCCGCGGTCACGTGGTACGACGCATAAGGCATGTCGGCGATCAGGAAGGCCCGCTTCACCGCCCGACGCACCGCACGCGTGTGATGCAGCATCTCTTCCATGGTCACGGGCAGCGTGTTGTCGTAGCCGAGCACCACCTGCGCCAGCGAGTCGCCGACGAGGATCATGTCAATTCCGGCTTCGTCCACCAGCCGCGCAGTGGCGTAGTCGTAGGCAGTCAGGCAGGTAATCGGCTGATGCTTGGATTTCTTCTCGGAGAGTGTTGCGATGGTGACCTTTTGACGGTCGCCAATTGAGGTAATGCTCACTGTTGCCTCCAGTGCAGTTCCGCAAGCGGATACCGCCTGTACGCCTGATTGGATGCAGGCGGAGGTATTTTAGGCTCCAAACGCCAAAAAGGGCAACTCTCGCCCTACTTCAGATGCACCGCCGCTTCCGAGGTCTTCGGCCTTCCTGCTGACTTCTTCTTCTCGAACTTCGGAATCGCGTACTTTGGCTTGATGTCGTGACACGACGCATCGCAGTACACGCCGCCTGCTGCTGACTCCGGAGTCGGCATTGGGGAATTCACGGCATTGTCGCGGTCTCGTTCGAGTTGCGCTTCCACGTCGGCGATGAGCTTTTCGTTGTCTTTCTTCGTCAGCCACTTCTTCTCATTTACGAGGTAATTCTCGAAGCGCGCGATCGGGTCGCGACGCTGCCAGTATTCGAACAGTTCGCGTGGGACGTACTGCGCCGCGTCGTGAATGGCGTGGCCTTTCATGCGCATCATCTTGGCTTCGATCAGCGTTGGACCTTCGCCGCTACGGGCACGCTCGCAGGCTTCGTGGGTGGCGTCGTACACCTGGCAGGCATCGGTGCCATCAACAATGATGCCCGGAATACCGTACGCAATCGCCCGCTCGGCAAGGTCTTTGACCAGGAACTGCTGGTCAGCCGGAGTGGAATACGCCCAGATGTTGTTCTCGACGATCAGCACCAGCCCGAGCTTCTGCACGGCGGCAAAGTTCAGACCCTCGTATGTCACGCCGGTCGATTGGCCTCCGTCGCCGATATAGGTTAGTACCGCCAGTTCGCGGCCCTGCATGCGCGCGCCAAGCGCAACACCGCTGAGCACCGGAATGAGATCGCCCAGCGTGGATATTGGCGCGACGACATTGCGTTCTTTGATGTCGCCGAAGTGAGAGCTGGCGTCGCGGCCTTTGGTGGGCGATCCGGCCTTCGCCATGTACTGCATCATGATGTCCGCCGGCGAGAAGCCTTTCACGAGCAGCGCGCCCTGGTTGCGGATCATAGGGCCCAGCCACTCGTCCTTCTTCAGCGCATACGCCGACGCGCACGAGCAGGCTTCCTGGCCAAGTCCGAAGTACACGCCACCGACGACCTTGCCCTGCTTGTAGAGGTTCTCGAGCGCGGCTTCCATGCGACGGTTGAGCAGCATCCAGCGATAGATCTCGATGCACTGCTCTTTCTTCAGGTATTTCGAATCGCAGATCGGCGGCGCGGACGCGGAGAGGTCGCCGTGCACGACATATCGCACCTGGTCGCCTTCGTGCACCTGCTCGATGGTGCAGTCGAAGCACTCGAGACGGCGATCTTCGATCTTGTAGCTACGTTCGCTTTTCGGCTTTCTCGATGGCTTGGGAACTTGCGTCGTCTTCTTCGGCGGCATGGGCTGGATGATTCTAGAACAACTGTCGCCTACATGTACCACAACGCCCTTCGGTTCAACAGCGCGCGACGCACGTCTCGCCAGGTGAAGTACACAATCAGAGCCGTGATTGCTCCGACAAAGAGCCACTGCTCCACCCGCCGCACGTGACCAAACGCCGAATCGATCGAGCTGGCGAACAGGAATCCGACACCAATGAGCAGCGCCGCCCAGATGCCAGCGCTCAGCAGGTCCCCGGCAAGGAAACGCAGGAAGCGCCACTTGCGATGTCCACAGAGGAAACAAGTCGCGTTTCGGATTCCATAGAACAACCGCACTACGGGCAAGGAGAGCGCGCCAAAGCGGTCGAGCATTCGTCCAGCACGGTTAAGAACGTTCGGTGCCTTCTGGCTCGCCCAGTTATTGCGCGAGGTGCGCCGTCCGAGCCAGTACATGAGAAGGTCCGGCGTGATCAGGCCGGCAACGGCGATCAGAAATGTTTCTGCTCCACCGAACAGGCCCAGATGCACGAGCAGCCCTGCCACCAGCAGACTAACGTCTCCCTCGACGGCGCAGGCAAAGAACAGCCCGAGCAGCCCGTAGCTGCGAAGCAGAGTTTCAACGGTATCCACTGAAGGGTTAGACCCCCACGCGTCACGAGGGGTTTGAAAATCAGGCGAAGGTGCTCTCGTCTCCGTGGATGGCGCGCAACTCAGCCGGGGCGTTCGCGGGCGTATCCAGGGCACGTCCGAGAAGCTCGTCAACAGTGTTGACCGGCAGCATCTGACGGTCGAACACCCGGCCGAAATTTCTCGAGACCCGCTGGGCAACCTCGTCCAGGTCGAGCACCCGGTCGAGTTCCCGCTGTAGCGATGTCACTGGCTTGTCAGAGATCCCGCACGGCACGATCAGCTTGAAGTAATCGAGGTCGGTGTTCACGTTCAGCGCGAAACCGTGCGACGTGACCGAACGTGAGATGTGGACTCCGATGGCCGCGATCTTGGAATCGGGCGATTGAGCCATCGGTTTATCGGGCGATTGCATATCTCCCGTGTGGTTCCAGTCGGTCCAGACGCCGGTTAGTCCCTTTACTCGCTTTGTAGGAATACCGTATTCCAGGCACGTCCGAATCAGCACTTCCTCTATCTTGCGGACGTAGTCGACGGCCCCCAAGTACTTGAGCGATGACGTCCCTGTGTTTGGAAATCCGTGCAAGTCGAAGATCGGATAACCCACCAACTGGCCGGGACCATGGAACGTCACATCACCGCCACGGTCGGTTTCGAACAGATCCACACCCTTCGCGTCGAGCAATTCCCGCGAGAGCAGGATGTTCTCCTTCTTCGCGTTGCGACCCAGCGTAATGACCGGCGTGTGCTCGAGCAGGAGAAGCGCGTCAGGAATGCGATTCTCTTTCCGTGCTGCGATCAGCTCAGCCTGAATCTTCAGGCCAGTCGCATACGAAACTTTGCCGAGTTGGACGACGGAGATCAGCAACGGGTAAATGGTAAACGGGCAAATAAAAAAACCAAAGCTACTGGGTTGGATGAAACCACGACGGCTTCGGACTCACTCAGGGTTTGATCGCCTGATTACAGATCACCCGTCCCCGATTTAGGGTCTTGCCAGTTCGATTGGCTGCGGTGCCTGCGTGCGCTGGGCTTCCAGATCGCGTTCTTTGGTCTCGAGGTAGGTGTAGTAAATGCGGTGTATGACGGTGATGTTTCCGATGATGGCGATCACCCACAGAATGGCTGCCATGCGGTTGAACAGCGCGCCAATAATCACCAGCACAATGCGCTCCGGCCGCTCCATGAAGCCGACCTTGCACTGCTTGATCATGTTCTCCGACCGCGCGCGTGTGTAGCTGACCATCAGCGAGGTCACCATCACCAGAGCGGTCAGTACCACGTAGAAGAACCGGTTTGCGCGGGCGTAATAGACGAGTAGGCCGAAGTACAACGCGACGTCGCTGTAGCGGTCGATCACCGAATCGAAGAAGCCGCCGAACTGCGTCACCTGTCCCGTGGCTCGAGCGACGCGCCCATCGACCATGTCAAAAATTCCGGCACCAATGATGACTAAGCCGGCGTACAGGAACATGCGTTCCTGGTTCTCCGCAGTGCCGTATCCGAACAGCACTGCGGCGCCGATGTTGATAATCAGGCCGATGAACGTAAGCACATTCGGTGAAATTTTGGTAAGAGCAAGTCCGTGCACAATGGCGTGTAACAGGACCTTGCACGCCCGACCAAATGCGCTTGTCCAGGTCATCAGGCTTCCGCTCCCGCCTCCGCTTCGGCTTCGTCGTGAATAGTGGTGAGTTTCAGGATCTCGAGTTCGCGGTTCCCGTTCGGGGTCACAACCGTCGTGGTGTCGCCAACCTTCTTGCCCATCAGCGCTTTGCCGATCGGCGAAGTAGTGGAAATCAGGCCCTTGCTGACGTCGGATTCCTCACTGGTAACAAGCTTGTACTCGATCTCGTCGTCCTTCGTCGAGTCGTACACCAGAATAGTAGAACCGAGCGCGGCCTTGTCGCGAGGAATGTTGCTCATGTTCACGAGCGAGAGTTCGGCCATGCGTTTCTTCAGTTGGCCCAGGCGGGCACGCACGAACTCCTGGCGCTGTTTGGCCATATGGTATTCGGCGTTTTCGCTCAGGTCGCCCATGGCGACTGCCTTCTTCAATTCCTTCGGCAATTCATGGTTCAGCTCGTGTTCGAGCGTGCGGATTTCTTCTTCCAGTTTTCTCTTAATATGCTCTGGCATTGATTCGAAACTCTCAAAAACAAAACCCACTGCCGTTATAGGACGGAAGCAGTGAGCTGGGGGACCGCAATCAGCAGGTATCCACTACCGGGGAGCATTATAAACCCCCAGCACTGCCCAAGCCCCATCTGTCCCCCATGGTGCCGATAAAGCTTGGTTTTACAACTGGTTACATCTCACTGCACGATGTACAGAGTTGCCGGGCCGTTGCCTGACGTGCACAAGATTGCTGAAAAAGCGCAATTTTGGCGGCTTTTCGCGCTATCGATGTGATTCACATCATTGACATAAGAGTTACATGCTAGTAGCATTACTTTGTGCTCCCCCAGTACAGAGCCTGCAACAGCGGGTGCCCTTCATGATGAATTCGAACCTTTCGAATCTGCAAGTAGGCGACAAAGTTGTTTATCCCAATCATGGCGTCGGCGTAATCGAACAAATCAGCAGCCGGACCTTAGGCGCCACCGTCGAGCGCTACTACCTTTTGAAGATCAAGGCCAGCAGTCTCAAGGTAATGGTTCCGTTCAACAGCATCGGAAGCGTCGGCTTGCGCCGCGTGGTGAAGAACGGCGAAGTGCAGAAGATCCTCGACTTCCTGACCGATGGCGAATGCTGCAACAACACCGACTGGAAATATCGCTTCAAAGAGAATTCCGACAAGATGCGCACGGGATCGCTGATGGAAGTGGCGGTTGTGCTCAAGGGCCTGTTGCTCTTGGCGCAATCGAAGCCGCTCTCGTTCCGCGAAAAGAAGATGCTCGAACGCGCACGTTACCTTCTGGTCAGCGAACTGGCGATGTCGAAGAACTGCGATGAAGGCCAGATCGAAATGTTGCTGACGAGAACCCTGGCGAAATCGAAGCTGCGGTTCCCTGAAGTATCGGCCGCCGAAGCGTAAAGCGAGATTTCTCGAAAGTTAAACATACCCCGCCCCTACAGGTGGGGTGTTCGCTTTTTGGGGTCTATTTCGCCATGGAGTTGGGCGAGTGCGGTGTCGCGTCTGACGGAAGGCTCGGGCAATAGTGAATGATGATGAAATTCTTCGGGTCCTTTACCGGCACGACGAACAACTGGTCATAAGCGGTGTCAGGAATCTTGATGCCCGGAACGCCCAATGACGCGAGTATCTGGGGCAGCGTGTTGCTGTGTCCCACGATGAGGACGTTCCCGATCTGGGCCGCGTCCTTCGCCTTCGCTGCAACTTCATCCGTGGCCTTCGCCTGAACGACTACATCTTTGGCATTGCCCACACTGACCAGCGGTGCTGCCGTCTCTTTCGTCCGGACGTATTGCGTCACGATGGCCGTTTTAATATGAGCGTCTGCAAGCGTTTGAGCAAGACACTGCGCACGAGCGCGACCCTTGTCGCTGAGCAGGCTGTCGGCTGCTTCAGACTGCTTTTCGGCATGGCGGACGACGAAGATCTTGCCGCCCTCCTGCGCGACTGCTGAAACACAAACCAATACGAGCAGCAGGTTGGCCAATACTTTCATCGCAACACCTCAATGGGAATGGATGCGACCTTCCCCCGGGATGTAGTCGCTCGTTGTATATCGATGCACTTCGTGGCAGTGTGGACACTCGAACTCGCCGACGGGGAGGTTGGGCTCAATCGTGTCGGTGGCTTTGCCGGCAACAAGTTCGCGCTTTTTTACGGCGAAGCGCTGAAGACAGGTTTTGCATTCGACCAGCCATGCAAGGGACATGGCCGGAATGATATCAATTTGCACCAAAATTGACGCTCTCCGCCCTGCACCCTAGAATCAAAAGCAGCTTTCTTTCACCGGAGTTCCACCAAAGTGCCTCTATACGAATACCGTTGCGTGAAGTGCAACCACGTTTTTGAGAAGATCCAGAAGTTTTCCGATCCGCACGTCTCGGAATGCCCGAAGTGCGGTGCGGAAGTCGAGCAGGTAATTTCTGCCCCCGCCGTTCAGTTCAAGGGAGCGGGCTGGTATGTGACCGACTACGCAAAGAAGTCCGGCGGCGGCAAGAGCGGAAGTGACGTGTCGGCGTCGGAGAGCAAGTCCGAGTCGAAGTCGGAATCGAAAAGCTCGGAGTCGTCCTCCAGCACCGACAAGAAGTAGCAACGCGCGATATCGCTGACGGGTTATATTCACAGTTACCCTGCTTCTTCACTTACAAATAACTCTCTTCTTTGCTACGTTCATTTGGCGATTCCATGGCCAACACACTGGAACTTAGAAACGTCACCAAGCGCTATGACAAGTTCGTCGCTGTCGACGACTTGTCGCTGGCCATTGAGCAAGGCAGCGTCTTCGGCCTGCTCGGGCCTAATGGTGCCGGCAAGACAAGCACGATCCGCATGATGATCGGCATCACCATGCCCGACTCCGGCGAAGTGCTGGTATTCGGAGAACGCTTCCGGCGCGCACACCTCAACCGCATCGGCTATCTGCCGGAAGAACGCGGCCTCTACAAGAAGATGAAGTTGCGCGAGCAGTTGGTGTTCCTCGCCGAGTTGAAAGGTGTTTCCGCGGCGGAGGCAAACCGGCGCACAAAGCAGTGGTGCGATCGCCTTGAACTGGGCGACTGGATGGAGAAGAAGATCGAGGAACTGTCCAAGGGCATGCAACAGAAGGTCCAGTTCATCGCCTCGATCCTGCACGATCCGGAGTTCCTGATCCTCGATGAGCCCTTCTCAGGACTCGATCCCGCCAATACCGTCGTGTTGAAGGACGTGCTACTTGAACAGAAGAAGGCTGGCAAGACCATCCTGTTCTCGACGCACCGCATGGATACCGTCGAGCGCCTCTGCGACGCCATCTGCCTGGTGAACCAAGGCAAGGCCGTGCTGGAAGGTCAATTGCGCGAGGTGAAGGCGCGCTTTGGACGCAATCATGTCCAGATGGAATACGAAGGCGATGGCGACTTCTTGCAGCATTCCACGCTCGTCCAGTCATACAACAATTACGGCAAGTACGTGGAGATACGTCTGGCGCCCGGGGCCGACGCGCAGGAGCTGCTGAAGATAGCGGCTTCGCGGTCGCGTCTGAACAAGTTTGAGTTGATGGAACCCTCGCTGGAAGAAATCTTCATCGACACCGTGGGAAGACAGAATGCGTAACGTCTGGCTTGTGATTCGTCGCGAGTACCTGGAGCGGGTGCGGACGCGCGCATTCATCATCAGCACGGTGTTAATCCCGGCATTCATTTACGGCGTCACCGTGTTGCCCTCGCAACTCGCCATGCGAAAAAGCGGCGGGACTAAGCACATCGCGATCGTCACCTCGAATGCCACGGTGGCGCAGATGATTGCCAGTCGGTTGCAGGAGCCAAAGTCGGAAACCAGGTACGTCATCGAGACCAAGGTTACGGAGAATCCATCCGAACGTGACACCTTGAAGCAACAGATCACCGCGGGCACGCTCGACGGTTATCTTTGGCTGACGGACGAGGCGATCAACGCCGGCAAAGTCGAGTACGTGGCAAGTTCGACCAGCGACTTCGTTGCGGTGAATGAACTGCGGTCTGCCGTCAACGCCGGCGTCACACGGGCAAGGCTCATGCAACGCGGCGTGTCCGCTGACGAGATCGAACGGATGATGAAGCCGGTGCAGATGGAGACCGTGGAACTGAAGGGCGGCAAGGAAAGTCGTGGCCCGGGCGACACCAAGTTCTTCGCGGGCTTCGCCATCGCCATGATGCTTTACTTCATGCTCATCTTTCACGGGATGGCGGTGATGCGTTCTGTACTGGAAGAAAAGACCTCACGTGTGATGGAAGTGATGCTGGCGTCCGTCAATGCGAAGGAATTGATGGCCGGTAAGATTCTGGGCGTCGGCGCAGTCGGATTGAGCCAGCTTGCGATCTGGGTCGTCCTCGCACTCGGCCTGAATACGCCGGCAATGGCGGCGTCGCAAGAGTTGCGCGAAATGGTCACCTCTTCTTCGAGCATGCTCATTTGGCTGCCGGTCTACTTTGTGCTGGGCTTCCTGCTGTACAGCGGCTTGTACGCAGCCCTCGGCGCCGCGGTGAACTCAGACCAGGAAGCGCAACAGTGGCAGTTCTTCGTAACCATGCCACTGATCATCCCCGTCATCCTCATGACGATGATCATCCGGCAGCCCGATGCGCCGACTTCGGTTTGGCTGTCGATGGTGCCATTCTTCTCGCCCATCCTGATGACGATCCGTATCGCTATGCACACGCCGCCCGCCTGGCAGATTGCGCTCTCGATCGGGATACTCTTCGTGACGATGTACCTCATCCTGGCGCTGTCGTCGCGCATCTACCGGGTCGGGATCCTGATGTACGGAAAGCGCCCAACCTTGCCTGAAATTGTGAAGTGGATAAGGTACGCTTGATCCATGTCTGATGGCGTGAAGCTTTCACTCGACGGCCGTGTGGCGCTGGTCACCGGTGGATCGCGCGGCATTGGCGCCGCCACCGTGCGTATGTTCGTAAAGGCCGGCGCGAAAGTCGTCTTCAATTATCAGAAGGCGCGCGACCGCGCCGAAAAACTCGTGTTTGAACTAGGGAGCGACCGCTGCCACGCGGTGCAGATGGACTTGAGCTCAGCCGAGTCCGCCGAGAAGATGGTGACGGCGGTCGTGGAACGCTTCGGGCGTCTGGATGCAGCGGTGCTGAATCACGGCATCTGGCCGGCCGATGACATTCCGGTTGATGAAATGTCGTACGAGCACTGGCATCGTACGATCAGCATCAATCTCGACAGCACGTTCGGACTGGTGAAGAGCGTCGTTGCGCAGATGAAGAAGCAGAAATCCGGCGGGCACTTGGTCATTATCAGCTCTACCGCAGGGCAACGTGGCGAAGCCTTTCACGTGGACTATGCCGCCACCAAAGGCGCCGTCATCAGCATGGTGAAGGGGCTTTCGACTGAGTTGGCAAAAGACGGTATCTACGTGAACTGTGTGGCCCCTGGATGGGTGAATACCGAGATGGCAGCTCCCGCTGTGGCGCAGAAAGAAAAGTTCGAGAAGTCGCTGCGACTGATACCGGTTGGCCGTATCGGGAAACCTGAAGAGATCGCCGCGCCCGTCCTGTTTCTATGCACCGAGCACGCGGGATTCATTACCGGCGAGATCTTCAACGTGAATGGCGGGGCCGTACTAGTGGGTTAAAAGCAGCGACCCGGAACGTTGCTGCGTCTAATCAGAAGACACGCATGCGGAAACTGATTGCTCTCTTTTTGCTTGGTACCGCCGTTGCCTCAGCGCAGACGGCAACCCCTTCCACGAATAGCACTCCAACGGCGACGCTCGTCAACGAAAGCGACAACGCCAGGAAGGCCCGCACCCTCCTTCAGCAGATGATCGAGAAACTCGGGGGCAAGGCGTATCTTGGCATTCGCGACATGACCCAGGAAGGCCGCACCTACGCCTACTATCAGGGCCGGCCCAACAGCGTCGGCGCCCCGTTCTGGCGGTTTTGGATGTTTCCCGACAAAGAGCGCGTGGAGTTTACCAAGAAGCGCGACGTTGCTTTCATCCACGTCGGCGACAAGGGATACGAAGTCACCTACAAGGGCACCGCGGCCGAAGAGCCTCAAGCGCTGCGTGATTTTCTGCGCCGCCGCAATCATTCGCTTGAGAACGTATTAAGAGTCTGGCTGCCGGATCCGAAGACTGCCCTGTTCTGGGATGGTCCCGCCGTTGCCGAACAGAAGCCCTGCGATTCCATCACCCTGCTCAGTGCCAATAACGACTCCGTCACCATATTTGTGGATTCCACGACTCATCTTCCGGTGAAGAAGACATTTCAGTGGCGCGACCCGTCGGACCGTCTAAAGAACGAAGAAGGCGAAGTCTACGACAACTATCGCGATGTCCAGGGCGTCCTCACACCGCATACGTTGCTTCGCACAAAGAACGGCGAGATTGTGAACCAGCGATTCATCACCAACGTCCAGTACAACACCGGACTTTCGGATTCGCTGTTCCAGGCCACCGTCACCTATGACCCGTATAAGCGAAGCGGCCCCCGCAAGTAAGCTGCAAATTCAGGCGGCGGGGCGCTCGATCCGGGGTGCCTCGTCAGCCGGCTTCAGCTTCCCTTCCTGCTTCTTCACTTCGTGCTCGATCTTCTTCGCCTCGAACCGGTCCACCTTCACTTCCACTTTGAAATGTGCGTAGACGGTCATGTAAATGTTCGCCACCCACACCAGCGCGAACAGGGCCATCAGGTAGCCCCGCCAATCGTCATAGAGAAGCTTGTAGCGGGTAATGAAGAGGAACAGCGCCGTCACGTAGTGACTGAAGCAATACTCACACGTGAACAGATAGAAGAACTTCCGCTGGATCAATCGCGGGCAGTCGTGGCTTCTTCGCTGGCAGTACTCCCGAGGCTCGCGGAAAACCTCCTCGTGCGTCACAGTCCAGGCAACGCACGCGATAGGGATCGCGATGACAAAAAGCGCGATGATCTGGTCCGCTAGAGTCGGCACCCTCCATTCGATGCGTATCTACGCGCCCACGCGCTACACTGATTTCGTTGATCCTGTATTACATCACCGATTCCAGACAGCTCGGCTCGCATGAGCTACTGCTGGAAAAGATTGCGGAAGCTGCCGCCGCCGGCGTCGACTACATCCAACTGCGCGAGCGGGATCTCCCAACCCGTCAGCTCGAAATGCTCTCCGCCGAAGCCGTCGCCGCCGTTCGCCGCAGTGGTTCGCAAACGAAGCTGCTGATCAACTCACGCGTCGATGTCGCGCTCGCCGTCGGAGCAGACGGTGTCCACCTGCGATCCAACGACATGGCCGCCAGCGAAGCTCGCGCGATCTGGGCAGAGTCCTCTGGCCGAACCGATTGCGTAATCGGCGTCTCCTGCCACTCACTCCATGACGTGCTCAGCGCCGAAGGCCACGGAGCCGATTTCGTCGTCTTCGGACCGGTGTTCGGGAAATTAGGTAGCACCGAGCCTCCGCTTGGTTTGGCAGCCCTTACGCAGGTCGTGAACCGCGGCAACCCGCCCGATCCGAAAGTTGAGGCCGGACAGTCTCTCCGCATGCCGGTCATCGCGCTGGGAGGCGTAACGCTTGCAAGTGCCGCCGATTGTGCCCGAGTAGGCGCCGCAGGAGTAGCAGCCATTCGAATGTTTCAGGAAAGAAAAATCAGCGAGATCGTCGGCAGGTTGAAGTAGAGGGGGCGGCAGTCCGAATGACCATCGCCCCCGGTCTTTAATTGTGTTTAACGTACTCGCCCTTCTTGTCGGTCAGGTCGTGATACAGGGTTTCAATCCACTTGTCGCTGTTGATGAAATCCCCGCTCCACTTTTCATAACCGGCCAGCACCTTGTCCTTTTGGAGCTGTTCGAGCGATTTTCCCGCCTTCACTCCAGCTTCCACCTTGGCCCGGGTTTCGCGGATCATATCGACGAACGGCTTCATGTCGGCGACTGTCGAAATCGGTCCGTGACCCGGGATGATCTTCGCTCCCGCAGGCGCTGTCTTCATCACCTTTTCGACTGCGTCCAGCAGTCCAGTCACGGTGCCGCCACTCTGCATATCGACGAACGGAAACCCATACGTCACGAAATCGTCTCCCATGTGGATGACATTCGATTTAGTGAAGTAGATGATCGCATCCCCGTCCGTGTGTCCCTGCGCGAAATGGATCGCCTTGATGTCTTCGCCATTCAAGTGCACGGTGGCCCGATCGTTAAAGGTGATGATCGGAAGCGCTTCCTTGGGCGCTGGCTTCTTTTCTCGCTCCGGCGTCTTGTAGCCCGCCGCCATTCGCTCCCGCACGTTCTCATGCGCGATGATCGTGGAACCAGCGCTGCCAAACTCCGCATTGCCGCCCACGTGGTCTCCGTGCCAATGCGTGTTCAACACGAACCGTACCGGCTTGTCGCTGATCCCTTTCAGTGCCGCCTTGATTTTCGGTGCCAGCGGCGCAAATTGATCGTCCACGATCACAATGCCGTCGTCACCGACAGAGACGCCAATGTTGCCCCCTTCGCCTTCGAGCATGTATATCGATCCGGCAACCGGATGGACTTTGATCTCCACCTTGGAAAAATCGTCCTGAGCCATTGCCACGCTCAGTGACGCCATGAAAGCCAACGGCAAAAGTAGCTTACGCATTCAATTCACTCCCACGAGTTTCGGAAGTTGTACCAGAGTGGATGGATGGGTGTCGACCTGCACGCATCAGCATTTGGTAAGCTCGTCCCAGTGAAGGAACAAAGCATCTCGGAATTCATAGCAGCCCTTCCGAAAGCGGAGCTGCACCTGCACCTGGAAGGCTCCGTCGATCCAGCAACCCTCTCCGAGCTTAGCCGCCGCCACAACACGCCCCTGCCCGCGACGGAAAACAACTATGGCCACAATCCCGATAGCGGCAAAGAGCTCAGCGAAGACGACGTCCGGCAGCTCTATCGCTACCAAGACTTCAACGGCTTTCTCATGGCGTTCAAGGCCGTAACCGAGCGGCTCCGCACGCCCGAAGATTACGAGCTGATCACGTATCGGCTCATGCAGAAGCTCAAGTCCCAGAACGTCGTACATGCCGAGGTGTACGTCTCCGTCGGCGTGATCCACTGGCGCGGTCAGTCATTCGAGCACATTTTTGAAGGACTCGATCGCGGACGCGAGCGTGGCGAACGCGACTTCGGCGTCAAGCTCTACTGGATCTTCGACGCCGTCCGGCACTTCGGCGCTGAGGCAGCGGCAAAAGTCTTCGACCAAGCTGCCCGGTTGCGCGACCGGCACGTCATCGGGATCGGCATCGGTGGAGACGAGAATCGCGGTCCAGCCGTGTGGTTCCGCGACCTCTATGCCAAAGCCGCCGATCACGGCCTGCGTTTGACCTGCCATGCCGGGGAAAGCGCCGGACCCGAGTCGATCTGGAGCGCCCTGCGCGACCTGAAAGCCGAGCGGATCGGCCACGGTCTGACGGCAATTCAGGATCCCAAGCTCATGGACTACCTCGCCGAACACCAAATTCCGGTCGAGATCTGTCTCTCCTCCAACGTGCGCACCGGATGCTGCGCATCACTGCAAGAGCACCCGCTGCCCACCTACATCGACCGCGGAATGCTGGTGACGCTCAACACCGACGACCCCGAGATGTTCGAAACCACCCTGAACCGGGAATACGAACTAGCCGCCGAGATGTTCGGGCTGTCAACAGAAGCCCTCAAAAACCTGACAAAAAGCTCGATGAAAGCGGCTTTTCGATTAATTTGACATCATGATGCTTCGTTGATAGCATCATGATGCTATGCGAACCACCATCACTTTGGATGACGATGTTGCCGCCAGCATCAAGGCGGAGATGCAGAAGAAGGGCATCTCGTTCAAAGAAGCAGTGAACGAAGCTATCCGAGTAGGGCTTCTTCTGCAGTCCAAGGGAGCCAAGCAAAAGACCTTCAAAGTAAACGCTCGTCCGCTTGGGTTAAGACCCGGACTGAATTACGACTCTACGAGTGAACTTCTCGAACAGTTAGAAGGACCCTGGCACCGTTGATCGTCTGCGACGCCAACATCCTCCTGTACGCTTACAATCTGGTTTCGCCGCAACACACCGCTGCACGAAACTGGGTAGAAGCCACTTTTTCAGGCGAAGAGTCCGTTTTGCTTCCTTGGCCCGTCATTACTGCCTTCTTGCGGATCAGCACAAGCTCGCAAGCTTTCAATCAACCACTTAGCATGGCGGAAGCGACTGAAACAGTTGGCGAGTGGCTTGAGCAGCCTAAGGTTATGGCTGCCGTCGCGACCGATCGCCATTGGCTCATTCTCAGTCGAGTCTTAACCGAAGGGCAGGTTAGCGGACGCTCTACGATGGACGCAGAGATTGCCGCCTATGCCATCGAGTATGGAGCGACCTTGTGCACCTGTGATCGGGGTTTCGCTCGCTTTCCCGGCTTGAAGTTCATCAATCCCCTCACCTCATGACCTCCGGCTTCCAGTGCGCCTCATGCGGCGAATGGAACGAGACCTCCGTGGACGAATCCGCCGGCAGCAAGCAGTCTTACGTTGAAGATTGCCAGGTCTGTTGCCGCCCCAACGTGCTGAAGATCTGGTGGGATCCCGACCTGGCGCAGTTCCTGATCGCCTCCGAACTGGAATACGAATAGCTAAAATCGGATACTTGAGATTGCCGTCACCGTGTAAGCCCTAATAAAATCACTGAAAAGATCGTTGACGCGGAGCCACTTGAAAGACGTCATCGCCATTTATCCGGGTTCATTCGACCCAGTAACCAACGGGCATCTCGACCTGATCCAGCGCGGGAGCCAGATTTTCGATCAGTTGATTGTGGCCATCCTGCACAATCCTGAAAAAGATCCGTTGTTTACTCTCGACGAAAGACTCGAAATGCTGCGTGAGTTCACGGCGCAGTATGGCAATGTTCGTATCGATACGTTCAATGGACTGCTGGTCGATTACGCCCGGCAGGTAAAGGCAAAGGCGATTCTGCGTGGCATCCGCGCGATCAGCGACTATGAATACGAGTTGCAGATGGCACTCATGAACCGGAAGTTGAATCCGGAACTGGAAACGGTATTCATGATGCCTGCGGTGAGTTATTCCTACGTTAGTTCCCGGCTTGTGAAGGAGATTGCGCGACTGGGCGGCGCCGTAACAGGTCTCGTCCCGAAAGCCGTCGAAGAACGGCTGCTGAGCAAGGTAAACGGTAAATAATCAGTAGAGAGGACGTACCTTCATGGCCACGAGCACCATTTCTCCGACCACCCTTACCCAGCGGATCAACCGCATTGAAGTTTCCGCCACTATGGCGGTGGTGGCCGAAGCGGAAAAGCTTCGTTCCGCGGGCGCTGACCTGGTTGATTTCGGCGCCGGTGAGCCTCACTTCGCTACGCCGCAGCACATCAAGGACGCGGCCATCGCGGCCATTCAGAACAATTTCAGCAAGTACACCGCCGTGGGCGGCACCATCGAACTGAAGGATGCCATCCGGAACCGTCACGCGGCCGACTTCGGCTCCGACTACAAGCGCGAGGAAGTCATCGCCTCCACTGGCGGCAAGCACGCCCTCTTCAACGCCATCCAGGTGCTGGTCGATCACGGCGACGAAGTCATCGTCCCGGTTCCCTACTGGGTCTCCTTCAAGGACATCATCCAGTACGGTGGCGGCGTGCCGGTCTTCGTCCAGACCGACGAGAGCCGCGGATTCGCCCTTACCGCCGACATGGTGGAGCGCAAGATCACGTCGCGCACCAAGGCGATCATCCTGAACACGCCCAGCAATCCCAGCGGCGCTGTCATCGACCCCAAGGACGTCGAAGCCATCATCCGTCTGGCTCATAGCCGCGGCATCTACGTCATCGCCGACGAGTGCTACGTCTACCTCGACTACACGGGCAACCGCTTCTCAGCAGCTTCGATAAGCGGAGTGAAAGATCACCTGGTGGTGATTGGGTCCCTGTCGAAGACCTATGCCATGACGGGATGGCGCATGGGTTACGCACTCTCGCCGGCGCCGATTACCTCGGCCATGCAGAAGCTGCAAAGCCAGAGCACGTCGAACCCGACCTCCATCGTGCAGAAAGCTGCCGTCGCGGCGCTCACCAGTTCGCAGCAGTGCATCGGGGACATGAAGGCCGATTACGTGAAACTGCGTGACCGCATCGTTGAGGGATTGAATGACATTCCGGGTGTGAAGTGCGTGAAGCCAACTGGTGCGTTCTACGCGTATCCGAACATCTCCGCCTTCTTCGGTAAAGGCGGCATCAACTCCGCGTCGGATGCCGCGAAGAAACTGCTGCACGAAGCTCACGTGGTCGTCGTTCCCGGCGAGGCCTTCGGCACCACCGAGCACATTCGCCTGTCGTACGCGACGTCGTTGAAAGAAATCGAGCGCGGCCTCGAGAGGATGAAGAAGTTCTTCGAGGCGCTATAGCCTTTGTTGCGCCTGCTCCGGCGGTCCCGTCAGCGACGTGCTTCCATAAGCCCGCCACGTAAGTGGCGGGTTTGCTATTGCATAACACCGGCGAGTCCCCCTATGGATGACATTCGCAAGAAGCTGCTCGTCCATCCCTCCGTTACCTCGGTGCGTCTAACCTTCCCGAACTGCTGCTCGGCTAATCTCGGTGCGATACCATTGATTCCGAATGCCTGATCTTTACCCGCTGCTCCTGAAGCCAACCTTCGCCACGCGTCCGTGGGGCGCGAAGAATCTCTCGCCCATCTACCCGCAGTTTCCGGGAGCTCCCGGCGAACTCATCGGTGAAGCCTGGCTCTCCGGTGACGACTGTACCGTCGCGAACGGACCGCTCGCCGGAAAGAAACTGGGCGAACTGGTGCACGAATACGGACGCGCACTCATCGGCGAGACCGCACCGCAGCCTGATCACTTCCCGCTGCTGATGAAGTTTCTCTTCCCGAAGGAAAAGCTTTCCGTCCAGGTGCATCCGGATGACGAGGGCGCGAAGAAACTCGGCCAGCCCTGCGGCAAAACCGAATGCTGGTACGTTCTCGCATCCGAACCCGGCGCCACCATCGGACTCGGCCTCAAGCCCGGCACCACCCACGCGGAATTCGAGCGCGCCATCAAGGAAGTTCGCGCAGAACACCTGTTGAACTGGATCCCCGTTAAGCCCGGCGAAATGTATTACGTGGACGCCGGCACGGTTCACGCCATTGGGCCCGGCGTGATCCTGGTCGAAACGCAGCAGAACTCCGACACCACGTTCCGCCTTTATGATTACGGCCGTCCGCGCGAAATCCACGTCCAGCAGGGCCTCGCCGCCATGCGCGAACAGACTCACGCCGGCAAAGTGCTCGACGCGAAATCTCCCGTGCTGGTGTCATCTTCGTGCTTCGTCGTGGAGAAGCACGCGGCCAAGGGATCACAAGTGTTTGAACTTGGTACGCAGCCTGCGGCACAATGCCTGGTTGCAATCGCCGGATGCGGCATCATCGAATGCCCCGGGAAGGATCCAGTCACCTTTGCCTGCGGCGAATCGGTCGTCGTCCCCGCTGGCGTGAAAGCAACGGTGCGCCCACAGTGGGAAGTGGAATTCATCCGGGCGATGGTACCGGCGGGCCAGGTGAAGCTTTCAAAAACGCAGTTGGTGTCCGAATCTACGATCGTCTAACAGCTAGAGCTACATGGGCAAAAAAATAAACTTCTACCCCGTCATTCTCGCTGGAGGCCGTGGCACTCGCTTTTGGCCGCTCAGCCGCCGCAAACGCGCCAAGCAGATGCTCGCCCTCGACGGCGATCGCACCATGATCCAGCAGACGGTAGACCGCCTGTTGCCGCTCGCCGACGCCAAGCGTTTTTGGGTGATCACCAATGGTGACCTCCGCGACGGCATTGCCCGTCAACTTCCGAAGTTGCCGAAGAAGCAGATCATCGCCGAGCCCATGGGACGCAACACCGCACCTGCCATCGGACTCGCCGCCTTCATCCTCGAGCGCGACGATCCCGACGGGGTCATCGGCATGTTCCCCTCCGACCACGTCATTGCCGACGAGAAAGAGTTCCGCCGCGTCATCAAGAAGGCCGCCGACATCGCCGGGTCGGGCGAGAACATGGTCGTCATGGGTATCCAGCCCTACCGCGCCGAGACTGGCTACGGATATATCGAAGCCGGTGGCGAGTTCCAGAAAGAACAACTCCACGTCCGCCGTTTCACCGAAAAGCCGGACGAGCCCACCGCCGAACGGTTCCTCGCCGCCGGGAACTACTACTGGAACAGCGGCATGTTTGTTTGGGGCGCACGCACGCTGGCCAACGCCCTGCGCGAACATCTGCCGAACACCGCGCCGATCCTCGAAGAGATCGCCGCCGCCTACGGCACGCGTAAGTTCGAATCGGTCTTCAAGAAGCTTTACGCAAAATGCGAGAACATCAGTGTCGACTACGCCGTGCTTGAGCCGCGTTCCGCGAAAGGTGAAGGGCAGTCGAACCTCTACTGCATCCCGAGCAACTTCGGATGGAATGACCTCGGCTCCTGGGCCGCCCTTTACGACCACCGCTCCGCCAAGCAGAAGGGCGACGACAACGTCATCCACGGCAAGGACTTCTTCGCCCTGAACGCGCAGGGCAACTATGTCCACTCTCCCAAGAAGTTCGTCGCCACAGTGGGTGTAAGCAACCTCGTCATCGTCGAAACCGACGACGCCCTGCTCATCACCACCCGCGAGAAAGCGCAGGATGTAGGCAAGATCGTGAAGTACCTGGATGAAAAGAAGCTGGTGAAGCTGACGTAACGGGAACTATTCGTGCACTTCCGGTGTCTCTGACGATAGATGAATGTCTCCTTCAGCATTGTCCTGGCATGCCTCCTCTCTTATCCGGCATTGACCCAGGAACCCCCGGTGCTAAGTCCGCCTATCGCAGGCTCCCGAGTCGTGACGACTGTGCACCCAAAGTATCCGCAGGACGCATTGAATGCCCGTGTTTCTGGTGACGTGGCTCTGCGGGTTACGGTTGACCGAAGCGGAAGACCGAAGAAAGTTAGGATTTTGAGTGGGCACCCTCTGTTGACCAAAGCCGCCGCCGATGCGGTCATGCAATGGCGATTTCAACCTGTTCAGTTGAACCAAAAACGAATCGAGTATCAGGATTCAGTGGTGGTCAGATTCGTTCTACCTCCAGAACGCAACAAAGCGAATGTTGAATCGTCTCCGTCATCTACTACGTCGCCGCCTACCTCGAAATCATCCAAGTGGAAAAGTCAAAGGCGAGCCACCGACTAACAACCAACGACCGTTTCCTTTACAATCTCCCCTTTGCTGCAAACCTGAGCAGCCCAACGTGCTTCATACAAATTTGGCTCAGAATTAATTGCTTATTACTAATAACTAACTACTGAGGTCTTAATGCCCAAGGACATCAAGTTCGGCACCGACGGTTGGCGTGGCATCATCGCCGACGATTACACCTTCGAGAACGTGCGTCGCGCCGGTGGGGCCATCGCCGCCTATGTCTTAAAGAACGAAGACGCAAAGAAGGGACTCGTCATCGGCTACGACACGCGTTTCGGATCGCGTCGCTTCGCCGAAGCCATCGCCGATGTCATCACCGACGCCGGAATCCCCGTTTTCCTGGCCAACGACTTCACCCCCACGCCCGCCATCTCTTACTGCGCCAAGCACTGGGACACCGCCGGAGGCGTCGCCATCACCTCCAGCCACAACCCGTACATGTGGAACGGCGTGAAGTTCAAGGAGAAATTCGGTGGCTCCGCGCGCCCTGCGGTCATCAAGCAGATCGAAGCCGAAATCGCAGCCGGTTCCATGCCGAAAGGGCCGAAGGCCAAGATCGAAGAGCGTGACCTGAAAGCCCCGCATCGCGAGGCGATTCAAAAATTCGCCGACCTCGACAAAATTTCCAAGATCGGATTCAAGTTCCTCATCGACTACATGTACGGCGCCGGACGCGGCGTTGTCGGCCCATTGCTCCGCGAACACGGATGCAACGTTACCGAGATCCGCGGCGAACTCAATCCGATGTTCCCCGGCATCAATCCGGAACCGATCGAGCCGCACGTGAAGGCCGCACAGGAAGCCGTCGTCCGCGAAAAGTGCCACGCCGGCTTTGTCACCGACGGTGACGCCGACCGCATCGGCGCAGTCGCCGAAGACGGCATGTTCGTCGACGCCCACAAGTGCTACGCCGTCATCCTCCACTGGCTACTCAAGCACAAGAAATGGTCCGGAGCGGTAACGCGTGCGTTTAACACCACTCGCATGCTCGACCGCATCGCCAAAAAATACGACCGCGAGCTCGTCGAGCACGGCATTGGCTTCAAATACGTCTGCGACGTCGTCTTCTCCGGAAAAGAGGTCCTGGTCGGCGGCGAGGAATCCGGCGGCATCGGCATTCCGCGCTACCTCCCCGAACGCGACGGCATGTTGAACTCCCTGCTGCTCGCGAACGCCATGGCCGACGAAGGTAAGTCGCTCGGACAAATCGTAAAGAGCCTGCAGGAAGAATTCGGCTGGCATCACTATGGACGCCGCGATCTCACCATCCCCGACGACGTGAAGTTCGGCGCCATTCGCCGCGCGGATTCCGGCCAGGTCACCCAGCTCGGCAAGTACAAGGTGCTGCGGAAGGAAAACCTCGACGGCGTGAAGTTTTATCTCGATGCACCGAACCGCAATGGCCGCGACGCCGACGCTTGGGTCCTAATGCGTGCCTCCGGAACCGAGCCGCTGATGCGCATTTACAGCGAAGCATCGTCGCCGGAACTCGTGAAAGAGATCCTCGACTCTTCCGTTGCCTTCGTTCACGAGAAAGCAACGTCATCCAGCGGATCCTAAGCCGACGAAAACAGTGAGCGCGTGGTGACGTAGTGCCTCACCCCTACAGAATCACGCGCTCGTCTCCCACTCTTCTTGTCACCCGTTCGCGATCCAGATACTCCAACAGCGGGATCGCGTACTTTCGCGACACACCGGTCAGGTCCTTGAACTTGGTCACATCGATTTTTGCCGACTTGGTTTTGAAATCGGCAAGCCTGCGTCGCAGATCCGCCAAGGCGTCACGATGAAACACCAGGTCGTCCGCCAGTTTCACCAGCACTCGATCTCGCATCAGCAGCGTAACAATCTTCTGCGCACGCGCTTTGTCCAGCGGCAGCGCGGCAATCACTTCCTTCAGGGCCGGAACTTTCAGTCCCGCCTTCGCAAACGCCGACTCGATCGTCTGCTTTGCCTCGGCCTCTTCGTCTTTCATCACCACGCCGCGACCGGCAAGCCGCACCGTCTCGCCGGCCACTTCGACTTTTTTCTGGCGAACGACTTCGTTCACTACAGCCGCAAAAACTCCCTCCCCCAGGCCCGTCCGTTCCTGCAGTTCCTTCTTGCTGATTCCCGCGACCAGCGGATTCGCATCGTGAAACGCCGCCAGCGCCGCTGTCACCGATTGCATGGCGGACTCAAAAGCCGACTGTGCCACCAGCAGTTCTCCCGCGCGGATCACCTTTCGTTCCGCTGGCGCCTTCAACAACGCCGACGCCGTCGCCGCAACAACCGACGGATGCCACCCCGTCTCCGCCAGTGCATCGCGCAGACTCAACCCCTCGCTGCCCATGCGAGCAATTCGCGCATACAAAACTTCTTCAGGCTGTCCTTTCTGGAACGCACGCAGCCTCTCGATCACCGCCTCCGGTTCTTTCCGCACACGCGACCGAGCGAGCGGCGCCGCATCCAGTACCGCGCCTCCACCGATCGTTACCACAGGAGAAAACTGTCGCAGGATGAAGCGGTCTCCCGGCACCATTAGCGTCGGCTCAGCTAGGCGCAGTTGCGCGAATCCCGTCTCTCCCGGCTGCAACTGTTTGCCTTCATACAGCACAACCTCGGCAACCGTCTCGAACGTGTATGCATGAAGATGTACCCGCGCCCGACTCTTCAGCGGCTTTGCCTCTTTCAACAGCGCAATCGAAACGTCCACCGTCGACGTAGGTCGCAACAAACCCGGTTGCGTCAGCATCATCCCGCGCGCAAGATCTTCTGTCGAAACACCCGTCAGGTTGAGCGCGGTGCGTTCACCGGCAACCGCTTTCTCCGCCGCCTGTCCATGCACCTGCACACCGCGCACTCGGACGCGCTTCCCTGTCGGCGCAATCTCCACTTCGTCATCTTTGGTGACAAAACCCGAAATAAGCGTCCCGGTCACCACGGTGCCGAAGCCTTTCATCGTGAACACACGATCGATCGGCAACCGGAAGATCGCCTCCGCGCTCTTCGTCGGAACCTCCGCCGCGACCGACGCAATTTGCCGCTTCAGCTCTTCCAAACCCGCGCCAGTCTTGGAACTCACCGGCACAATCGGCGCACCATCCAGAAACGACCCGCGCAGGAACTCCTGCACCTCCATGCGGACGACGTTCAGTGTCTCCTCATCCACAAGGTCCGCTTTCGTCAGCACCGTGATGCCTCGCGGAATCGCCAGCAGCCTGCAGATGTCGAAATGCTCAACCGTCTGTGGCTTGATCCCTTCATCCGCGCCAATCACCAGCAGCACCATGTCGATGCCGCCGATCCCAGCCAGCATGTTGCGCACAAACCGTTCGTGGCCCGGAACGTCGACGAACCCGAGCCTCAACGCGTCTCCATTCGTGGTCGGCAACTCCAGATGTGCGAAGCCGATGTCGATCGTGATCCCGCGCCGCTTCTCTTCCTGTAGTCGGTCGGCATCAATTCCGGTCAGCGCCCGGACCAGTGCCGTCTTCCCATGATCAATGTGCCCGGCGGTGCCGACGATAATCGCTTTCATCCGCATCAGTGTACTGAAACCAGCCTCAACTTTGTTTTCGGAGTGGAGCAAACACCGCAACCCTGACCAGCAGCCCGTTTTTTGCCATCAACACCCATCGTTTTCAGGCATGCTCCTGCGGTTTCCGTGAGAAAATAAAGCTTACCGGCCCACCCCGGTTCCCTCATCATGCCAGACACAGCCTCGACTTCAGCCATCACCCCCAAAGTGTTGAAAGACCACGGCATCACGCCGGAGGAATACCAGAAAATTCTCGACCTGCTCGGACGCGAGCCCACCTTCACGGAACTGGGCATCTTCAGCGTCATGTGGAGCGAGCACTGCTCGTACAAATCCTCGCGCGTGCACCTGAAGCGGCTTCCCACGCGAAGCAAGCGCGTCGTGCAGGGCCCCGGAGAGAACGCCGGTATTATCGATATCGGCGACGGCTGGGCCTGCGCGTTCAAGATCGAGTCTCACAACCACCCTTCTTTCATAGAACCGTTCCAGGGCGCAGCAACCGGCGTCGGCGGCATTCTTCGCGACATTTTCACCATGGGCGCTCGCCCCGTTGCCGTTATGGATTCGCTCCGCTTCGGTCCGATTCGCAAATCGAACGGCGCCGATCAGGCGACGATCCACCGCAATCATTCGATCCTTGAAGGTGTGGTCAGCGGCATCGCCCATTACGGAAACTGCTTCGGCGTGCCGAACCTCGGGGGCGAAACCAAGTTCGAAGACTGCTATTCGCAGAACCCGCTCGTGAATGCCTTCGCCCTCGGCCTCATGCGGCGCGAGAAGATCTTCTACGCGAAGGCCGCTGGTGTTGGAAATCCCGTTATCTACGTCGGTTCGAAAACCGGGCGCGATGGCATCCACGGTGCCACCATGGCCAGCGAGGAATTCACCGAAGGCTCCGAGCAGAAGCGACCTAACGTTCAGGTCGGCGATCCCTTCCTCGAAAAGCTGCTGCTGGAAGCCTGTCTTGAAGCCATGGAGACCGGTGCCGTCGTCGGCATTCAGGACATGGGTGCCGCCGGACTCACCTGCTCCACCTGCGAGATGGGTGGACGTGGCGGAGTCGGCGTCGAGATTGAACTCGACCTCGTACCTCAGCGTGAAACCGGCATGAGCCCGTACGAGATCATGCTCAGCGAATCGCAGGAGCGCATGCTTCTCGTCGCGGAAAAGGGTCGCGAAGAGGAAGTCTTCGCCGTGTTCCGCAAGTGGGGACTCGACGCCGCCGAAGTCGGCCGCGTCATTCCCGAGAACACCATGCGCGTGCTCCAGCACGGCAAGGTGGTCGCCGAGATTCCCAACACTGCGCTCACCGACGAAGCTCCCATTTACAAGCGTCCACTCGACCGCTGGGAAACTCCAGTTCCCCGCGAAATGCCGGACGGCATCGAACTCGGCAAAAAGTCCGAGCTAACTGCCGAGTTCAAGCAACTGCTCGCCTCGCAGAACATCAACTCCAAGCGCTGGATCACCGAGCAGTACGAATCCTACGTTCAGCTCACGGGAGTGCAACGTCCCGGCGGAGACGCCGGTGTAATCCGCGTCAAAGGCACCGATCGCGGACTCGCCATGGCCCTCGACGGCAACGGGCGCTGGTGCTACCTCGATCCGAAACTCGGAGCCATGCACGCCGTCGCCGAAGCCTGCCGTAACGTCGCCTGCGCCGGCGCAACTCCTGTCGCCGCCACCAATTGCCTGAACTTCGGCAACCCTGAAAAGCCGCACATCATGTGGCAGTTCTCACAGGTTATCGATGGTGTCACCAAGGCCTGCGAAGAACTCGAAACGCCCATCACCGGCGGCAACGTCAGCTTCTACAACGAAACCCTCGGCGAAGGTATTTACCCCACTCCGGTTCTCGGCATCGTCGGTATCCTCGACGACGCCACGAAGCACGCCACCCCGCACTTCAAGCAAGCTGGCCGTGCCATCATCCTGCTCACCGGCTCCGAGCCGGGCGATGAAACCGACGCGGCCATCGAGTTCGGCTCCTCCGAATACGCGAAGGAAATCATCGGCAAGCTTTGGGGATTCCCGCCCGCGCTTGAACTCGAGCACGAAGCCAACCTGCAGAAGTGCATCATCGAGCTGATCCGTTCCGGGGTCATCGAATCCGCCCACGACGTCTCCGAAGGCGGTATCGCTGTGTGCCTGGCCGAATCCGGGTTTAAGGGCACCATCGGAGCTAAGGTGGAACTTGCCGCCAACGGGCTCCCGGCCGAGTATGTCCTCTTCGGCGAAGATGCCAGCCGTATCGTGGTTTCCTGCGACCAGGGCCACGTTTCCGGAATCAAACAGGTAGCGGAACGCTACGGCGTTGGGGCAGCAGTCCTCGGGCAGACGACTCCTGAAAAGCTTGAAATCTCGATTGACCGCAAGCCGGCAGTTTCGGCGAGCGTCGCTGAACTTTTTGCTGAGTGGGATTCGGCTCTCGAACGTGACCTTCACGTCGAAACCGAAGAACACCTTGTTCCTGACATTTTGCAGAAGAGCTAATTGCGGCAGAACCAAAGGGTTGAGAGCAGACGATGATTGTTCCTTTCGACAAATTGCATGAAGAGTGCGGAGTAGTTGCGGTTTACGCCCACCCCGAGGCGTCCAAGATGGCTTACCTCGGACTTCACGCTCTCCAGCATCGCGGACAGGAATCAGCAGGCATCGCTGCGTCCGACGGTACCCTCATTCGTACGCACAAGCAGATGGGCCTCGTCGTCGAAATCTTCACCGAAGACGTTCTTGCGAAGCTTCCGGGCACCCAGGCCATTGGCCACACCCGTTACTCCACCGCCGGGGACTCCGCCCTGCTCAACGCTCAGCCCATCATGGTCGATTGCAACAAGGGCATGATGGCCCTCGCGCATAACGGCAACCTGACCAATGCCGCTGCGCTTCGCTCCAAGCTTGAGTCCGAAGGCTCCATCTTCCAGACCTCCAGCGACACCGAGGTCATCGTCCACCTCATCGCGCTCTCGAAGGAAAAGACCCTCGAAGACGCCATCGCTGACGCCCTGCGCCGCATTGAAGGCGCCTTTTCGCTCGTCATCTCCACTCGCGACCGCATCTTTGCCGTCCGCGATCCACGCGGCTTCCGTCCGCTTTCCATGGGACGCATCAAGGCAGGCGAAGCGCTTCGCAAGGACGCCATCGTATTCGCCTCCGAAAGTACCGCGTTTGATCTTATCGGCGCTGAACTCGAGCGCGACGTTAGGCCCGGGGAGTTGATCGTAGTCGGGGCCGAAGGTATCCGCTCCCGCTTCTACTCACCTGCTCAGCCGATGTCGGCCTGTATCTTTGAGCAGGTCTATTTCTCCCGTCCCGACAGTGTTGTCTTCGGGCGCTCCGTCGCTAGGAGCCGCGAAATGATGGGACGCCAACTCGCTCGCGAATCAGGCATAGATGCCGACCTCGTCGTCGCCGTCCCCGACTCCGGTGTTCCCGCTGCGATTGGCTACGCCGCCGAAAGCGGAATCCCCTTCCGTCCCGCTCTCATCCGCAGCCACTATGTCGGACGCACGTTCATTGAGCCCGAACAGCGTGTCCGGGACTTCGGCGTTAAGCTCAAGCTCAATCCGGTGAAGAGCTTGCTCGAAGGCAAGCGTGTCGTCCTCATCGACGACTCCATTGTCCGCGGGACCACCAGCAAGAAGATCGTTCGCATGATCCGTCAGGCTGGTGCCACCGAGGTCCACATGCGGATCTCCTGCCCTCCCACCATAGCTTCCTGCTACTACGGAGTGGACACCCCACGTCGCAAGGAACTCATCGCTGCCAACAAGACGGTGGAAGAAATCCGCCAGTTCATCGGTGCCGATTCCCTCGCCTATCTCTCGCTCGAAGGTATGAAAACGGCTTGTGAGGAAGGCGAACAGGTCACCTATTGCGACGCGTGTTTCACCCGCCGCTACCCAACCGATCTGGTCGACGTTCACGACATCCAACCCGCCGCTGCGATCATCGAAAAGTAAGTCGGGTCAAATTTACCCGCAGTATGGAATATTTACTAAGCAGTAAATTTTTTCCTAAGTGAACCTTAGGAACCCTTAGAAATACTGCTAAAATATTTCACAGTTCAGGTGTTTGCCAGTTAACTAACTTGTAATCCAAGCCTGGACCACCGTTCTCTGATTTTCACCCTTCGAAGGAGTCCTTTTTGTCACCCATGCTTCCTCTGAAAGAGTCGGCTCGCGCGCGAATTGTTGAGGTCGTGCGCACCCTTCAGCCGAACATTCCCGAAATTACTGCGGCATGGCGCAGTCGTATGTTCGAGGAATTCGAGTTCGATGGCCGCGTCATGGCCGCACTCGAGCGGCTCAATATTGGCACTGGTTTCGCCATCTTCTGCCGTAGCGACTTCGGAGCTTTCTTCGAACACCTCACATACTTCGGTACACGCCTTGCCAAGCTGAATGTTGATACTCGTGCGGTCGCTCGATCGCTCGAACTCTACTCACAGTTCTGCGAGAAGCATCTCGACAGGCTTTCTCCTATGGCGCGCGCCGAAGGTGTCGCTGCCCTGGAAAGCTTCTACTCCATAACGTTCGTCGCTGTCGCCGGAGCTTACTTCGACGCTCAGGGCAATTCTTCTTCAACTCTGCTTTCCGTTCTCGACGCCGAACTCTCTTCCAGCAATCTGAATACGCTGCTCGATCGAATTCTCCGCACCACCACCGAAGCCTTTCATGCAAACCTCGGCATGGTACTTCTGCGTGAGGACCACGACGAATTTCTCCGTCCCAAGGCGGCCGTTGGAATCGATCTCGCTCCCGGACTCGCAGTTCCTCTCGGCACCGGATTCACCGGGCAGATCGCCCAGACCGGCGAGCCCGCAATCCTGCCGGACCTCGAACACACCCACGGACTTCTGAACCCCGTGCTCCGCCAGAAGTCGAAGGCTCTCTGGGGTATGCCGCTCCGCATCAGCGATCAGGTGATCGGGGTTCTCGTGATGGGCTTCCAGAAACCCTACGAGTGGCTGCCGAGCGAAAAAGAACTCATGCGGGCCATCGCCGAACGTTCTGCTCTCGCCATCGAGAAAGCGCGCTTCAACGACGCCCTTCGCGAACGTGAGCTCCGTATCGCGGAACTTTCCGCTCACCTGCTCCGGGCTCAGGAAGACGAACGCAAGCGCATCAGCCGTGAATTGCACGATGCCACTGGCCAGCAACTCATGGTCATCCGCCTATATCTGGGCATGCTCGACGGCGGTGCTGCCGATGCCGCCGAGCTCCACAAGAAGATCCACGAGACCGTCACCGTCGTCGATCAGACCATCGAAGGTATTCGCCGCATCATCGCCAAGCTTTCGCCCCTGGTCCTCGAAGAGCTCGGCCTTATCGCGGCTATCCGTAAGGAAGCAAAGGACTTCACCAAGCGGACTGGGGTTCGCACCCGCGTCGCCGTTTCCGACTCCGTCGGGCGTCTCTCAAACCTGACTGAAACTGCCGTGTACCGGGTTATACAAGAGGCCCTGCACAATGTGGCAAAGCACGCGCAAGCAAAAAGCGTGAGCTTGCAACTGACCCGGCAGGGTGAAATGCTTTCTCTGGTTGTTCAGGACGACGGGGTAGGAATTACCCACGCGCCAGTCGCCGGTCGCAATTTTGGACTCGCCGGCATGCAGGAGCGCGTCACCATGCTTGGTGGAACCGTAAAAGTAGCGTCAGCCAAAAACAAGGGAACTCGCATCGAAGTTAAGGTGCCCGTAACCCAGCGTTCCGAATCGGAGCGCGGAGCCAACCGCGGAGACATGCGCCCTTTTTTAGTGAGACGCGCGGCCGCGGCAGGAAAGCAGTTGAACTGAGTACGTCCCGTTACAGCGGAAACGATTAGGGCCAGGGGCCAAGAAGCGAGAACAGTATGCCGAAAATCAGATGTCTTTTAGTGGATGACCACACGCTTTTCCGTCAGGGTGTACGTCGCCTGCTAGAAAGCGAGTCCGACTTTGAAGTGGTTGGCGAAGCGGCCGACGCCGGTGATGCCGTCGAAAAGGCGCGTGAGTTGCGCCCTGATATCGTGCTCATGGATATCGGCATGCCCGGACTTTCCTCGTTTGAAGCCGCTCGCCACATCAAGAAAAACCGCCCTGAAACAAAAGTCTTGTTCCTCACCATGTACGAAGACGAGGACTACCTGGTCCAGTGCCTCGAAGTCGGCGCTTCCGGTTACGTCCTCAAAGACACCCCGGCCCCGCAACTAGTCACCGCCGTTCGCGACGTCTACAAGGGAGGCAAGTACCTGAGTTCCCAGGTACTCGGTAAGCTCGTCGAAGACTTCCGATCCCGCGTCCGCGACACCAAGATGCGCCCGCGCATTTCCACTCTCACTCCTCGCGAGCGCGAAATCCTCAAGTTGCTGGCGGAAGGCAATTCCGTAAAAGAGATCGCCGTTCTGCTCGGCCTCAGCGTAAAGACCGTGGAAGCGCACAAGTTCAACCTCATGCGCAAGCTCGACATCCACAACAAGGCGCAGTTGGTCACCTACGCCATCCAGAAGAAGATCATCAAGATTCCAGTCAACCAGTAATCAATCCGACCAACAAACGCCCGGTCAATCCATGGCCGGGCGAAATTTTTTTGACAGCTTTTCAAACACCTTTCGCCGACCTCGCACGTAACTACTAAGGCTTAACCCTTGCAACAACTTAGGCCAACTCACGCAAGTCTTCCTCCGCTGTCAACATCGCTGCCAACTAACGCAAATGTGATTTCTCCCTCTTGACGAAAATTCTCAAGTCGTGGCACTCTCGAATTCGCGTAGGAGAAAGACCCGTCATGAAACGAATCCTCAATTCGAGTAGGCAATGGCTGCCGACCATAGTCGGTTGCGATGCCGGACGGGTATTGTTTGGATACTCCCACTAACTTCGCAGCCGGACCGGCGCTGTTTCCTACGCAAATCGTTCACAACCGACTTTGGCTATAACTGTCGCTGAGTGGTGAAGACCGCGGTTCCTTCGTCTTTTAACGAATAAAGTGCCGCTGTCGCATGTTCCCTCAGCCCATTTCCGGCCAGTGGTGAAGGATACGGATACTTCTTCTGGTAGAACGCCGCAAGGCGGGGGGTTCAAATCCCCAAACGCCGTGTCCGCTTGTTCCCTGGCCAAGAATCGCCCCTGATTTTGTTCAAGGGTCCCCGAAACGCGGCGTTGTTGCGCGTTTTGGGGCAGTTCGCCGGTGGCGAAGACCACGGTTACTTCGACTCATAATCGGGAGGACGCAGGTTCGAATCCTGCCGGAGCCTGGCTCCGTAGCTCAGCGGTAGAGCACCAAAACGTACCGGGTCGCTTATTCCCCGGCGATCGACAAACGCATTAACATTCCCGGCTCAGCCGGTTAGAAAGCAATTTGTATGAGTTTCACCATTAAGAACGGAACGCCGGTCCACAAGGATCCCCTGTGCTACTCCTGCAACTGGGTACACATGCAGCGCGGTTTTCGTGAGAGCGAAGAACTCGTCTTCTGCAATTACGCAAGCATGCGCAAGGTTCCCTTCCCTGTGCGGGAGTGCAGCGATTACCGCAATCGCACTCACCCCACCTGGGACCAGATGGAAGAACTGGCGCTGCCCATAGATGGCACGACCACGTACAAGCCCGCCGGCTTCCTCGTCGGAATTTCGACAGCAGCCGGCGACGAAGAAGAATAATCCCGCCGCCATACGCGGCCGGATAGAAAGGAGGCCGCATTGGAAACCATTTTCGTCATCCTCTTCGGATTCATCGTCCGCGCGATCGTCTCGGCGATCCGCGACCGTACCGAAGCTATCTCGATCACGCCGGTCGCGCAATCGCTTTGCGTCTCGTGCGCCTACGCGCACATCGCTCGCGGATACGCCGCGGGCCAGGAACTGACCTACTGCACTTACGCCGGAGTCTCGCGTGAAGTAAACTTCGCGGTCTCCGATTGCAGCATGTTCTGCGACCGTAACGCGACCGCGCCGATCGTTCGCGTTATCGGATTCGCGAACACCAGCGATCAGTCGTTCTGCCCACTCGTAGCACGGACGAGCGGCTGATCGCATCACCAAGAGCTAACAGCTAGAGCTAATAGCCAACGGAGACCATCATGGCCCGACTCAACATCATGAAGCTTTCGCATCTCGCCGCACCGCGCACTCACGAAGGCGCACCGGCGCGCACGATCAACGCCGAGCTCCAGCTCCGGCGCTCCGTCCTCGCCTGCCTCCTTTGGGAGCGTCAGTTCTACGAAGACGGCATCGAGATCGCCGGACGCATCGCCGAGCTCGTCCCCCGTGTCGCCGCCGACAAGGTTGCGAACCTCGCCGTCGAGGCGCGTTCCAGCATGAAGCTGCGTCATGCGCCGTTGCTTCTCGTACGCGAGATGGCGCGTCACGCATCGCATCGTGCACTCGTTGCCGAAACGCTCGAAGCCGTCATCCAGCGTGCCGACGAGCTCTCCGAGTTCGTCGCGCTCTACTGGGCCAACGGACGCCAGCCTCTCTCCGCGCAGGTGAAGAAGGGACTGGCTGCGGCCTTCGGCAAGTTCGACGCCTACGCGCTCGCCAAGTACGATCGTGCCGGTCCGGTCAAGCTGCGCGACGTCCTCTTCCTCTCGCACGCTCGTCCGCGCGACGAGGCGCAGGCCGCCGTCTGGAAGCAGCTCGTCGCTGGCCAGCTCGCCTCGCCCGACACCTGGGAGGTCGCCCTCTCCGGTGGCGCCGACAAGCGCGAAGCCTTCGAGCGCCTGCTCCGCGATAACCGTCTCGGAGCGCTCGCTCTGTTGCGCAACCTTCGCAACATGGCCGAGAGCGGCGTGGACGAATCGCTGGTGAAGTCAGCATTGCAGTCGCTGAACACCAGCCGGGTGTTGCCGTTCCGCTTCATCGCCGCCGCGCGTTATGCGCCGCAGTGGGAAGCAGAGCTCGAGAATGCGATGTTCAAGTCGGTCGAATCCGCGCAGAAACTGGCCGGAAAGACCATTCTTGTCGTCGACGTCTCCGGCTCCATGACGGCGCCGCTCTCCGCCCGTTCGGAGATGCAGCGTACCGACGCCGCCTACGGTCTGGCGATCCTCCTGCGCGAGATCGCCGAGGAGTTGAGCGTTTACGCCTTCTCCGACCGTTGCGTTCGTGTCCCGGCGCGCCGCGGATTCGCACTCCGCGACGCCCTCGACAGCTCGCTGCCGCACGGCTCCACGTACCTGGGCCGCGCGCTCGAGTCGATCCGCGAACCCTACGACCGCATCATCGTCATCACCGACGAGCAGGTCCACGACGCGATCCCGAACCCGCGCGGTAAGGCGTACATGATCAACGTGGCCAGCTATAAGAACGGGGTCGGCTACGGCAAGTGGACGCACATCGATGGCTGGTCCGAGTCCGTCATCGGCTACATCCGCGAACTCGAGGCCATACCCTCTTAACTCCGCAGTGGGGAAAACCTGCCCCACTGCGGGCTACTCTGGAACTGGCCGCCGACTCGTAGAGCGCCGCGGGCGTGACATCCCATAGACCGCCACGTAAGTGGCGGGATACATCCCGAAGTACTTCGACGGGCGTACCGCCGTATCCGCCGTGATCTGCCTTCGCTCCCGTACAACCTCGCTCGCTCGACCACCGAATTCCCTATTTGGAACCAGTTCCCATTCTGAAACGTTTGGCGTGTTTCCGAACACTTTTGACTAACGGCGTAGTTTAGTGAGGAAGTATTTTATGTACGGTGGGTGCACGACAGTAGGAGAACAAGCACATGCGTAAATCAGCAGTTTTGTTCGCCCTTGTCGTTACAATTCAATTTTATGGTTTTGCTCAGGTGCGGCTAGTGCCCGCAGGAATTGATGAGAACTCTGGCTGCACAGACAACTACTGGGACGATAATATAGCCTTCAATCAAGGGCCGGCGGCGTCGGGTATTGATGTAGATATCGAGAATGCTCCCCTGTTTGGCATTGAAATCACCGGATTGCAATACGATCCCATCCCTGGCGGATTTAAGAACCTTCGCTATCGAATTAAGAACAACTCAGAGAAGCGCATCATCGCAATTCAACTCTGGGTGGAAGTTTCCGACGGTGTAAATGTCAATCGGACTCCACAGTTCATGGACTGGTGGGCCAGGCAGGAACTCGGACTCCCCCCTGCGGGTTCTGCACCCGGCCCACAAGGATTGTGGATAGCATCGAGCGGTGGCGGAGTTCGGACGCTCAAGATCTCCTTCGGCGCGGCGATCTTCGCCGACGGAACCATGATCGGCCAGAATGCAGCGGAATTCAAAAAGTTCCTTGCCGCTGATCATCAGAAGATGGTGGAACGAGTTACCTTCGTTGGCAATCTCCTCAATTCTAAAGGGATCAATTCGGTTAGAAATGCGCTACAGGAACCTGTGAGTTCAATCGCCGAAAGACACACTAACGCAGTCCTGAAGGAAGCTCTCGATCAGGGTGGCGCGGCGGCTTTCCAAGCGGAAATCAAGCGATTGCTCAGTCTAGAGCCATGAAGTGCATTGCACGCCGGGCGCCCCCGCCTTTAGCCCTCTTTTGGCGTAAGGCTGGGGTTAGACGCAGTACATGCCGGCCTAGCGCCCCGGTTCGCGCCCTTTGCGCACTGAGGTGGGCTTACCACCGATGATAGGCCCGGTAACCGGACTCGCGTTCAACCATTTCAGTGACCGCCTTCGACGCTAAGACATTCCACGTCACGAGTTCACGTGCACCACGAACTTTAGCTCCCCATCAGCGCTGAGCTTCGGGATTTTCTTGCATTGTGTGATTGTGTGGACTACAAGACTGCCATGACTGCGAAGGCTAAGAAGTGGGTTCACCATCCAAAATTCGGTGTCGGACTGGTCACTGACGAGTACGACGAAAAATACTCGATCTCCTTCGTTTCCTTTGGCGATAAGATCCTTCTCAAGACTGCTGTGGTGGATGGTGCACCGCCCACCCCGAATTTCACATTTAAGTCTTCGCCGTCCCGAAGGCCCTCGCGTTTCAAAGTTCAGAAAGCGCGCCGCAAACCGGTCCCCACCTTTGACCATCTTGTCGATGTTTTCAAAGGTTATTACCCTGGCGGGTTTGATGGTGAGAAGTTCCAAAGATTGGAAAGGGACTACAAGTTTCGGGCTGTTAATTTCGTCAGGAGCGAACTCAGTGAGCGGAAGTTCCGAAAGTTACTTCGGAATTCCGATCACAAAGGAATTTGCAAACTCGCATTCAAAGCCGTTAACTTCACGAACCTTATCTACCAGCAAGAGAAAATAAAGCTGAGAGATTGCCTGAAGGCCGTTGAAGATCAGGAAAAGTTCTCTCAACAGCTGTTCAACGTCTTGTACGGTTCTGCCGAGTTTTCGTTACGCTTTGAATCTTGGTGTGCTCTCTTAGCTGAGCTCGGCGATTGTTATAAATGGACAATTGCAACGTACTTTTCGTTCCTGGAAAGCCAAGGCGATCGAATGTTCTTCAAACCTGCTCCGACAAAGTGCATCGCAGATTCCCTGGGCTTTGCACTGAATTACAAGACAGAACCGAACTGGTTCACGTATTCAAAATTGATGGAATTGGCTAAGTCTGTAGAGCAGGAGCTACGCAGAAGGGGATTAGTTCCGAAATCGGGCATCGATATCCAAGGTTTTATTTGGGCATCTGTGAAGATTGAGTCTGGCGTCTGAAGTTGATGGGAACGCATGGTGCGCGTTCTCACCACGCCCCCCTCACGCCGCCCTCTTCACCCTCTCCCTCACCCCCGACGCCCACGCCAGCAGTTCATCCCGCGACATGAAATTCAGGATCCGCTCTTTCGGCACACCCGCCATCAGCGCCGACGCCGCCGAGTACTCCATGAAACGCAGTTGTGCCGCCCCATGCGAATCCGTGCCCAGCGAGATGCGGCAGCCCGCCTTCTTCGCCACCTTCACCAGGTCCACATTCAGGTCCTGGCGGTCCGGATAACCGTCAATCTCCACCGCCTTGTCCAGCTCCGCCGCCACCCCGAACACCCGCTCCCAGTCCGCCGTCAGCCCCAGCCGGTAGTTGTACACCCGACCCCGCGGATGCCCCAGGATGTGTACCTCCGGGTTTCGCAGCGCCGCAACGTACCGCGACGTCTGGTCTTCCTTCGTCCGCAGCGACGAATGAAAACACCCCAGCACCAGGTCCAGCCCTCGCAGGGCCGCCGCGTCCATGTCCCCTTCTCCGCGCGGATTGATGTTCAGCTCCGCCGACTGCAACACCGTCAGCCCCCGCGCCCGCACGCGGTCGTTAACCGCAGCGATCTCTTTCGCCTCCTTCGCCAACTGGCGCTCATCGATCCCGCCCGCGATGCTCAGCCCCTTCGTGTGGTCCGTGATCGCCACGTACTCATAACCGCGCTCCACCGCCGCCTCGGCCATCTCCTCCACCGACGCCTCGCCGTCGCTCCACGTCGTGTGCATCTGCAGGTCGCCGCGCACCCCGCGCAACCATCCTGGACGCTTCGCCAGCGCCCGCCGCGCCTGCGGCACCGTCAAAAATCCAGCGCGGATCGCCGGCACCTCCGGCACCTCTGGAGGCTTCTCCACCCACCGCTCGATCAGCTTCCCGATGTACGGACCAACCCCCGCCAGCTCCATCGGCGACCGGCCCTCCCGCAACAGGTCCGCCACCTCTTCTGGCCACATGAAAGCCTTTCGCGACGCCCCGCGTAACGCCTTCTTCGCCGGCATCTTCGCCCCCTCCGACTCCAACGCCAGCAGCTCCGCAATCTCCGCATTCGTAACCGTGTGCCTTGCCATGCCATGTTGGATGCGTTGCCTCCTTCACGTCATGCTGCTCACGTCACCCTCTGCTGCTCATGTCATGCTGCTGCTCACGTTACCCTCTTCTGCTGGTGTCACCCTGAGGAGGGCGTCAGCCCGACGAAGGGCCTATGCATTTCACACGGTGGACGCACTTTGCTCTTCCGCATTCACCCTCACGCTCACATCACCCTGCTGCTCATGTCACCCTGAGGAGGGCGTCAGCCCGACGAAGGGCCTATGCACTTCGCGACCGCCCCATTGTGGCGCCGGCGACTCGCCGGCTGTCGCGTGGGCGACCCGCCCACGCCTGCATCGCTCGGCGAGGCCGTCAGCCCGAGCCACCCTCCACCTCGAACACGTTGATCCGGTAGGACCCCATCACCCTCCAAAGTAGCCTGGTCACCACCCGGTAAATCATTCGTCCTCGCCACGACAGCTTCGCCTTCACGCTCTCGTGCATGTCCGCCATTGTGCGCGACTCCACCAGCCGCAACCCGATCCCCCACCCTTCCATCTCCTTCGGATCGTTGCACGCCCACCGGAATCGTGCGCGCAGCTTCTGGCGCTCATGGTCGCGGTTGCCATGCTCCATCGCCCTCTGCGACGCCGTATCCAGCACCACCCATGCTCCCGGGAAATTGCCGGCGATCTGCCTTAACGCCGTCTTTACCGCCTCCTCGCCGAGATACACCAACACCGTCTCCGCCACAAAGCAATACGGTCCCGGACTCTCCTTCACCCGCGCTATCCATCCGGCATCCACCACTGATGCCGCCAGCGTCTTCCGCCGTTCACTGTCCGTGAAGAACCTGCTGCGCAGAGCCGCGGTGTCCGGCAAATCGAGATCGAACCAGTGCAGCCTGCCGTTGTCCAGCCGCTCGAACCTGGTGTTCAGCCCCGCTCCGATCTCCACCACCGTGCCCGCCGGATGCCGCCTCAAAAACTCCTTCACCATCTCGTCGAAGCTGGCCGTCCGCAGAACGCACCCCGCCATCCGCCGCCGCTGGTTGAACCTCTCGAAGTCCCACTCGATCGCGTCCACCATCTCCACGGCCTTGGGGTCGTTCAGGATCGAAGGCCTCCGGCCGGCGTCCAGCGCCCTCGCATAGAGCGGAACCAGCAGCGTCTCCTCTACCGCGCCCAGTTGAACCCGCTCCTTCGTCGCCATATCGGCGAATTATCGTCCCGGTGCGCCAGGATTTCTGTGATGGCGGGTGCCCCATTCAACCCTCTTTTGATTGAGTGGAGTTGTTGTCACCCTGAGGAGGGCGTCAGCCCGACGAAGGGCCTATGCATTTCGCGGCGGCTGCCCATTGCTTGTAGCACCGGCGTCTCGCCGGCTGTCGCGTGGGCGACCCGCCCACGCCTGCATCCGGCACCACGACCTCTGGGTCGAAACACCGCATCCCGTGCGGCATGTCACATCTGACTAACGCGGAAGTTCTTTAGAATCCTACTGCCTTCTTTTGGATTGTGGCGGGCACCGGTGACGAGATCCTTGGTGGTGGGAATCCACCAGGAGTGGATCGCCCCGGCTGCAACCGGGGCGGTTCTTTATTGCGCCCACCGAAAGGAGGTGGTGTCCTATGCGTCAGATGAGGTTAAACATTGCAATCACGATCGATCATCGATTCGTGCTTGCCGTGTCGTTGGGCCTGGTCAGCGTACTGGGCATCGTGCTGCTGCTTAACAAGTAGCGGCACAGCCGCCGATGTCCACGCATCGGTGGCTAACTTCAGCAATATTCTACCCCCGTACGTCAACCACCACGCCGCGTCATCCGCGGCCCGTTTTGGGAAATCCGTTGTCAAGGGGGTCAAAGCCCTCAAAAATTCGTAACTTGCTGATTTAACGGCAAATATAAATTCCAGAATGTTGGCATACTGCCCCCACCCAGATTGCTATCCTGAAAATGTAGGTGGTTTTCGTTCTTTGTCATTCTGAGTTCTGAGGCAAAGCCGAAGAACCTCTGTACCTTGTTTTTGGGTTTGTCATTCTGAGGCGTAGCCGAAGAACCTGTGTACTTGTTTTTTTGTCATTCTGACCCTGACGCTGAAACGAAGTGAAGCGGAAGGGGAAGAATCCCTATATTCACGCAAAGTCTTCAGGAGGAGAGCTTTGCCAACGACCAACGACTAACAACGAACGACTTGTTTATTTAACTCCTTTGTTTTCATATACAGGCCGTATTGTCTTGATTTCAAAGGATTTACAAGCCCTTTGTTTTCATATACGAAGAATTCCACGCTCGCGTAACTGCTTTGTTTTCTTATTGAAGGCGAAAACAGGGGGGGAGGGGGTCCCCCCCACACTTAGCGGGCCAGCAGAATCTTTTCCACCCTCAACCGGTCGTCCTCCGTATCCACGCCGACGGTATCGAACGCCGTCTCCGCCACATGGATTGGCACACCGTTATCCAGGAACCGCAACTGCTCCAGTCGCTCACTGAGTTCGAGCCGTGATTCCGGCCACCGGATGAAGCTTTCCAGCGCCGCCGGACGGTACGCATAAAAGCCGAGGTGCTTGAAGTACTCGACCGTGCCCGCCCGATCGCGATCGAACGGAATCGTCGCCCGCGAAAAATACAGCGCGCGGCCATCAAGCGCCGTAACGACCTTCACGGCATTGGGATTGCCAACGTCCTCGGCGCCGCAGCGGGTCTTGACCGTACCGACCTGCACCGCCGGGTCCTGCATCAGGCCGACGAGCGCATCCAGATGCTCAGGCCGCGTGAGTGGTTCGTCGCCCTGCACGTTCACGTAAACATCCGCCGCAACCGTGCGCGAGACCTCGTAAACGCGCTCGGTCCCGCTCTTGCACTCCGGCGACGTCATCCGGAACATCCACCCATTCTCCCGGCACACGGCGGCGATCTCCTCGGAGTCGGTCGCAACAATCACTTCGTCCAGCAGCTTCGAGGCCCTTGCCGCCTCGTAAACCCAGGCCAGCATCGGACGCCCGGCAATGGGCAAAAGAATTTTTCGCGGAAGCCGCGTGGAGCCAAGACGCGCAGGAATGACAGCAACAATGTGCATAGCTGAATACTAAATTTAGGAGTTGGGATTTGCGACAGACGATTGAAAATCCTGCGCTGCTGCGATCCGCTTCCCAATCGGCGGATGCGAATGGAACCAGATCTCCACGAACCGCGACGGATTCCGCTCCGCCAGGTTCTGGTCCGCCAGCTTATTCATCGACGAGATGAACGGACCCACCGCCGGAATCGACTCCAGCGAGTACCGGTCCGCCTCCCGCTCCTTCTGCCTCGAGTAAGCATTCATAATCGGCATCAGCAGAAATGACATCACGGTAGTCAGCAGCACCAGCAGGGGCACGCTGGCAAAATCATGCAGCATCGGAAAAAATTCTTTCTCGACGGCGAAGTTCAGCGCCTGCGCGACAACCCAGAATCCAATCAGCGAAACCCCGATCTGTAGCGCGATGCTCTTCAAGATGTGCTTGTGAACATGATGTCCAAGCTCATGCGCCAAAACAGCTTCGATCTCGTCAGACGTGTAATTCTCTATCAGCGTATCGGCGAGAATAATCCTGCGCGTAGCGCCCAAACCTGCAAGCGCGGCATTCGCCTTCTTGCTCTTCTCCGACAGCTTCCATTCGTAAACACCGCGAACGCGAGTTCCAGCCTTCTCGCTCAGCTTGATCAGCCGCTTTGAGAGCTCATCATTCTCCAGCGGCGTGAACTTGTAGAACAGCGGAAACAAAACCACCGGCGCAATCTGCGCGAAGAAGATCGCCAGCGCGTTATAAACCACCCAAACGATCAGCCACCAAACGCCTGGCTCGAGGCGAATGACGTTGTAGATCATCTCCACCAGGATCGTCGCAATCACCAGACCAACGAGCCAGCCTTTGGTTTCGTCCCACAGCCACGACTTCAGCTTCTGGTTCGAGAGGTTGAACTGGTGCTCTAGTCGGAAAGAGTAGTAGTCGAGGCCAAATCCCAGGGCTTTGCTGATCACCAGCAGCATCGCGACGTAGAAGAACACCGCGAGCGAGTAGCTCTGGCCCGCTGCGCCGTAAGCCCAGTCGCGTAGCGTCGCGCTCCATCCGGTCGCCAACAACACCACCAGGAACACCACGTTGATGAGCAGGTCGGCAATCGTGAGTCGCCGCTTGATCCGGTTGTATTCCCGGACTTCCGGCGTGTCGTTCGTCTGGGCTGAGGCTGAAAACGTCATGTTGCCGTGAAATTGTACCCTGTTGGCGCTTCAGAGGCTCACAGGTTCGAACTCCAGTTCAAGCCCGAGCGGTCCCGTAAAGCGGTTGGTCAAATTAGCAAGCCCGCAAAGCAGATGCAGATCAACAATCTGCTGGTCGCTGAAATGTTCCTTAAGCTTTGCGACGTCGTCATCCGCGATGCCACCTGGATCGCGTGTCAGTTTCTCGGCGTACTGCAAAGCAACCTGTTCGGTCTCGGGAAATCTGGTGAGATCTCCGGCCTTCAGCGCTCGCCAACCATCCACGTCAAGTCCTACAGTGGTTGACGATTTCATGTGGTGCTGCGCGCAGTAGTTACATCCGTTGAGGAATGAAACTCGGAGATACACCTTTTCCCACAGGCTGCGGTCGAGGCTCATGCCTGCTGCGACATTGAACGACAGGAACGGAAGCAGCGCATGGTGATTGTGCGCCATGGCCTTGTGAATCGCTGCCGGCTTCCCGCGCAGTCGATGTTCGTAGATCTGCTGCACCTCAGGCCGTGCCGACGCAGGCTCGATCAATGAAACGCGTGCCATCAAGTTCCTTTCTGGATAAATCGGAACCGTATAATAGATGCAACGCCTCGTCCGCGGAATCAACTTCATGACAGCACGAATCAAGATCATCGGTGCCGGACTTGCCGGCTCAGAAGTTGCCTGGCAATGTGCACGCCGTGGCGTGGAGGTTGACCTCTACGAAATGCGGCCAGTGCGCACCACTCCTGCGCACGAGAGCTCGAATTTTGCGGAGTTGGTCTGTTCGAATTCATTGAAATCCGACAGCGAAAACACTGCTCCCTGGCTGCTGAAAGAGGAGATGCGGCGCGCCGGGTCGCTGCTGATGGAAGTCGCCCGACAGGCACAGGTACCTGCAGGGCACGCGCTGGCTGTAGATCGCGATGTTTTCGCGCAAAAAGTGACGGACGCCATCGAAGCTGAGCCGCGCATCCATGTTCATCGTGAGGAAGTCACGACGGTGGACGAAGCGAATGACATTACGGTGATTGCCACCGGGCCGCTTACGTCGGATGCACTTTCGCAGGAGATCGCCCGGCTCTCGGGGAGCAACCATCTCTTCTTCTACGATTCCATTTCGCCGATTGTTGAGGCGGACTCGATTGATATGTCGCGCGTGTACATGGCCGCACGCTACGACAAAGGAACAGCCGATTACATCAATTGTCCGTTTTCGAAAGAAGAGTACGACCGCTTCTACGACGCGCTAATCGAGGCACAGTCGGTCGAAGCCAAGGAATGGGAGAAGCTCAACTACTTCGAAGGCTGCCTTCCGATTGAAGAGATCGCAAGGCGCGGACGCGACACCCTGCGCTTTGGCCCGATGAAGCCCGTAGGACTCCGCGACCCACAGACTGGAAAAACGCCCTACGCGGTGGTTCAACTCCGGCAAGAAAACCTGCGGGCAGATTCCTACAACATTGTTGGTTTTCAGAATCATTTGAAATTTGGCGAGCAAGCCAAAGTGATGCGGCTGATACCTGGACTCGAGAATGCGAAATTCCTGCGTTACGGGCAAATTCACCGCAATACGTATATCAACTCTCCGGCTTTGCTGATGGAGACGCTGCAGATGCGCGAGCATCCCAAAGTGCTTTTTGCGGGACAGATTTCCGGCGTAGAAGGTTACGTCGAGTCGATCGCGACGGGTCTTATGGCGGGCATGCATGCAGCCGCACTACAGCAAGGAGCGACGCCCGTGGCGCCGCCCCGAGCATCGGCGTTCGGATCACTTGTGAACTACATTGCACACGCGGAGTCGAAATCGTTCCAGCCGGCCAACATCACGTTTGATCTGCTGCCACCGTGGCCGGAAAAGATCCGGGACAAGAAACTACGGCACCAGAAGCAATGCGAACTGGCGCTACAGCAGTTTAATGAATGGCAAATACGTTTTGAGGAGTCGCTGGCCGGAACTGCTACCAGCTAGGACCCGACCGCTTCGAGTTTGGGCCTCTGTGAATTCCCCTCACGCCGTGCGGCCTCACTCTTCTCGCGAATGGCCTCAAGTTTCTTCACTTCTTCGGGAGCGAGCACCTTCTGCTGTCCCAAAGTTCGTGTGACGAGAGTGATCTTCGCGAAATGCTCCACGGTTTCCATGTTCATGAAGGCACGGGTGATGTCCTCGCCGTACGTGACGACACCGTGGTTAGCCATCAGGATGGCGCTGTGATCGGGGATAAGCGGCCGGAGCGAATTGGATAATTCTGGCGTTCCGGGGCACCCATACGATGCGAGCGGGATCTTGCCCACGGTCAGAACAACTTCGGAAACCAGCGGGGTATCAAGCGCAATGCCGGCAGCAGCAAAACCGGTTGCCGTTGGCGGATGCGCGTGAACGATGGCATGTACATCGGGACGCATGCGATAAATAAGCAAGTGCATCGCGAGTTCGCTCGAGACATCGCGCATGCCCTCGAGTTTGCGGCCGTTCAGGTCCACCACCACCAAATCTTCCGGTGTCATCATACCCTTGCAAAGGCATGTCGGGGTCACGAGTAGAAGATGCTCGTCGAGGCGAATGGAGATATTGCCGTCGGTGGCGGCAATGAAGCCGCGCTCGTACAGCATCCTGCCGAAGCGGATAATTTCATCCCGTTGCTGGTGGTATGAATTCATGCCCACTAAAGAAGACTTCTTCTCGAATATTGTCTTATTTGTATGGTACTTCAGGTCGCTCGCCAGCGGAAAGAACAAATCACAGCCGGCAGTGACGACGGTTACTTCGACGCATCGATTAGAGGGACGAGCTGTGTCTTTAGCTCATCGTACGTCATCCTGCCGGGATGGTATCGCACCACCTTGGTATCGGGGCCGATAATCACCAGAGTCGGGGTGGTACTGGCGCCGTAGCGCTCAAAGTTTTCCGTCGCCACTGGCACAGGCATATCGCTAAGGATTCGGAAGTACTTGGAACGAACGGCTTCAATGTATTCCATCTCCTGCTGTGGAGTAGCTTCGGTCCCGGCGGCGGCATAGCCGTAAAGGCGGGTTGCTCCCACCACCTCAAACTGGTCATCCAGGTCCTTCTTAAGTCTCGCAAGGATGGGTGCCTGGGCCTTGCAGTCCACACACCAATGGGCCCACATGAAGATGACCACCGGCTTCCCTTTCAGTGACGACAAGGGCGAAGGCTTGGGGCCAAGGTGCGGCTCAAGCTTAAGTTCCGGAGCGACAGCGCCTTCGAGTCCAAGGAGATTGATGTTCTTCTGAATTCTTGCGGAAATGCCGGTTCCTCGATACTTCGCCAGTTCTGCTTCAAGGTAATGCCGCGCTTGGACGGTCTGGCCGGACTTCGCCAAAGCTTGACCGCGTACCTCGATTGCGGCTCCCAAGGCGGTCTGGAGGCGGGGTTCTGACGTAAGACGATAACGGCCAATTTGTTGCTGACAAAGTTGATACGTCTGGTCGGCGTAGGCGAGCGCTCCGGTGTAATCGGCCCGCGCAAGCGCGGCACGACCAAGCCAGGAATAGGCCTCGAGGTATTCGGGCGTCATGCCGCGAATCTGGAGGTATTGCTGCAACTTAGAGGTGGCTTCGTCCTGCGCGCCGCGATCGAGCGAAGCTCGCACGGAACCGACAAAATCCTGGGCTTTGGCCGCGACGGTGAAGATCCCGAAAATAAAGAGGAGAATCGAAAATTTGAGAATCATTCTTAATTGAGAATCCGCTACACTCACTGCCTATTCAGATGAGACGACTGACCCTTCTGATTCTAACCGTAGCACTTGCCCTGAGCGCATGGGGACAAGCGCCCGCATCTGTTCAGACCTTCAAGATCAAGCCGCTACGGCCGGTGGAAGAACTTCGCCGTGAGGCGATGGCGACGGAGCCTCCAGCGGAAAAAGGCAACTTCCGCAAACCCGAGCTGGTGGAATTGGTGAAACTGGATCCGACGATCAAGCTGGACATCCGGTATGCGTCGGACAACAACTTCATGGGCACGCCGTTCTATAGCCAGGCGCGAGCTTTCCTGCAGAAGCCTGCCGCGCACGCACTCGTACGCGCTCACCGTAAGCTGAAGAAATTCGGGTACGGGCTGATCATTCACGATGGCTATCGGCCATGGTATGTGACAAAGATGTTCTGGGAAGGTACTCCGCCAGAGAAACGGGACTTTGTAGCCGATCCGGCGCAGGGATCAAGACACAATCGGGGATGCGCAGTCGATCTGAGCCTCTACGACTTGAAGACCGGCGAAGAAGTAGCCATGCCAAGCGGCTATGACGAGATGTCGGAGCGCTCGTATCCGAATTATGCCGGCGGCACACCGGAAGAACGGCAACGGCGCGACCTCTTGAGGAAGACCATGGAAGCGGAGGGGTTCACGGTGTACAAGTTCGAATGGTGGCATTTTGACTACAAAGACTTCGCGAAGTATCCGATCATGAACGTGCCTTTCGAGAAGTTGTGAGCCGTTTCGGTTGCCCGTTTCTTAGGGATTCCGTTACTCTAGAAGAACATCTGAACGGAGAATTCATGAATACGAAGAAGATTGCTGACAAGGTTGAACGTAAAAAGGCAAAGCGCACCGCCCGCAAGAAAGCGGAAGCCGCGAAGCCGAAGGCGAAGCGTACGACGCCGCGCGGCTCCATGAAGAAGAAGGTTAAGAAGTTGAGCCGCGGACAGAGCAAGCGCTAACACCGTGAGATTCACGCTTCAAAACACCCGGCTTCTGCAGCCGGGTGTTTTGTTTGCGGCAGTGCTTCTGATATCCCTGCCACTCCCAGCCAATGACCTTCAACGCATTGCAACGTTCAAAGTTGCAGTTCCGGCCCAGAACCGGGCAACGGACAGCCGCGCGAGCAACGGACTGGTGTACTTGCGGCCCGGCGTGCTCGCTCTGTGGCACACGGAGAAGCGGGCCGGCGAACTTTCCCGTCGCGCCAGAGTACAGCCAACGGATCCCTGGTGGCTTCAGCTGCAGGTGATCTCGACCGAAAATGGAAAGGTACTTCGAACCGTTGAATTTCCCAGTCGGCGAGAGGCGTCCGGCATAGCGGTACAAAAAGACGGATTGCCTGTAGTACTGACCGGTCCGCTGGTTCGATGCTTATCACCCGATCTGCAACAAAACGGAAGCTACCTGCTTCAGAATGCGTCGGAACCAAAGGGTACGGTGGGGATCAACTCATCGCCAGGGACCGGGCGCGTCTTCGTCGCCGAGAGCGGCGATACTTCTGCTGTTACGACTGTGGACGCAGCGACTTGCAAAGCGCTCACACGAGTGCAGCCGCCGGATGATGTCCTGGTACTCTCAGGCACCGATGATGTCCTGATCGGGAGCAGCGGTCTCAGCCTGGCAATCTTCGGTCAAGATCAGAAATGGCAGGTGCTGTATCAGCATCCGGTTTGCTGTTTTGCGCCGCCGGTGGTGGTGTCGAAAGACAAGATCGCCGTGGTGCAGCTTGATCAGGAGAACATGCGATCCTCGGAGCATCACCTCCTGTTGGTGAGCATGGATGGCAAGCTGTTACTGGATGACATGCTTGAGCGGGGTACCGCCGTGGAGTCTATCGTTACAAACCAAGCGGGAACACACGCGGCGGCGGTGACGAGCAAACGTCAGTTGTTGATCACATCGACGAAGGTGGAAGCCACCTCGTATGACTTGTATGTTCGCGTGTACAGGCTCGACGCTCCGCAACGGATCGCAAATCTAAAGGTGACGGTCGGCGGAGAAGAGTTTTTCGCGATGGCCATTTCACCCGACGGCAGCCAGATGGCTTTGCAGACAGGAACAAAGTTGACCATCTACAGGCTGCGCTGATCCCCAACCAATAGCCCGCATGCAGCGATTATGCTACAAATACCTGCACACATCGCACAGGTCAGGATCGGGTTTTGGCACAGATTACGGCAGATAACCAGAAGTCCTCGGGCAACCAACTTTTTGCCCGCAAGTCCATCGACAAACTGATTTCCGACTCGCAGGAGCCTGAACACCGGCTGAAGAAGAGCCTTGGACCGTGGAGTTTAACGGCACTCGGCATCGGCGCGGTGATCGGGTCCGGCATCTTCACGGTCGTCGGAACGGCGATCGCCGGGCAGAAGTTCGAGGCATCGTCGATCCTGCACGCGCCACTGCTCGAATACCTGATCCACCATTCGCCGACTTTCGGAAGACCGGGAGCGGGACCGGCAATTGCGTTGTCGTTCGTCCTGGTGGCGATTGCCTGCGCGTTTACCGCACTGTGCTATGCGGAACTAGCGTCGATGATCCCGATCGCGGGCAGCGCGTACACGTACACGTACGCGACGATGGGTGAGTTGATCGCGTGGATTATCGGCTGGGATCTCATCCTTGAATACGCGGTCAGCAATATGGCGGTGGGAGTTGGGTTTTCAGAACACCTGGTGAACCTGTTCAATTTCTTCGGGATTCACTTGCCCCCGCACTGGTCGTATCCGGCTTACCTGACAAGCGGCAACGAATTTTTCGGTCCGGGATGGCATTTCGGATTCAACTTTCCAGCGTTCCTGATCGTGATGATCCTGACCGTGATTCTGGTGCGCGGTATCCGGGAATCGGCTGAGACGAACAACGTAATGGTGTTGCTGAAGATCGGCGCCATCCTGACGTTTGTGTTTGCCGGATCGGCATACGTGGCGCCGAATAACTGGACTCCGTTTTCGCCAAACGGGTGGGCCGGCGTGCTGACGGGCGGATCGATCATCTTCTTCACGTTTATCGGATTTGATTCGGTCTCGACATCGGCCGAGGAAGCCAAGAACCCGCAGCGAGATTTGCCGATCGGGATCATTGCGACGCTGCTAATTTGTACGATCCTGTACATCGCCGTGGTGGTGGTGCTGACTGGGATCGAGAACTGGAAGTCGCCGCTGATGGGAAGCGCGGCTCCAGTGGTGAACGTGCTGACAAAGCTCAACCTGCACTGGGTGCGCTTCGCCGTTCTGTTCGGCGCGATCATGGGCATGGTTTCGTCGCTGCTGGTGTTTCAGCTCGGACAGGCGCGTGTGTGGTTTGCGATGTCGCGCGATGGACTTCTGCCGCGTGCCTTCGGTCACGTGCATCCTAGATTCCGCACTCCTGATGTGGCGACGTGGGTGGCAGGTTTTGCCGTGGGAATTCCGGCGGGACTGCTGGATATCGGCACGTTTGCCGACCTGGCAAATATCGGAACTCTGTTTGCGTTTGCGCTCGTGGCTGGCGGAGTTTTGATCCTGCGATATCGCGAGCCGAATCGTCCGAGGGGATTCAGGGCACCGGGCGGCACCATTGCGCCGATCATGACGATCATCACATGCGTGCTACTGATGTCCGGACTGCCGATCATGAATTGGTTCCGCTTCTTCGGATGGCTGGCGATCGGATTAGTTATCTATGCGATGTACGGCAGGCGGCACAGCGAGTTTGCGCAGAAGTAAAGTTTTCATTCCTGCTTCTCGGCGGGCTGCTCCAGGTCCAGAATGAGTTTGCCGAGGGTTTCGCGGAAGTCTTTCGCTCCGCGGACTTCAAATCGTCGCGGATGCAGTGGTGAGAGCATGCCTCCCACCTGGTCGAAGAAACTCGGCGTGAATGGCGCGCTCAAGCGGATGTAAAAGAACCGGACGCCCTGATCATTGGGAACGTCGATTTTTTCTCGCTCGGTCTTTGGCGGGAACTGCAGGCTATCGCTGACAACCACCATCGCACGATCCATGTCCGGCTGTTCCGCACCGCAACCGGAACGATCGGAAATCACCGTCTCCAAAAAATCAGTGAAAAACTTGCGAGCCTGGGTGCGCCCGGTGAGGGTTCGAACATCAATGGTGTCGGAGTCGCGGTTCTTGCGTAGGCTCTCCCGCACGGCAAACCAGTCTGCTGACGTATTCGCCGGGGCACGGTCTCGCACCACGTCACGGTGAAGGATGTCGATGGCGCTCACACGAACGCAGCCTTGCGAAGGGCGCAACTGTGACATGACCAGGGTGGCCGCGATGAGTTGGTTCTCCACGGCCCAGTTGAAGAAGTCGAAGCGGCTGGCCAACTGACGGTAGCTGGTCAGATTGAAGACGAGGTCGATCCGCAACGGCCGCGAGGTATGGATGGGGAGTAACTCGCCAGCCGTGGCACGTCGGCGCTTGGGGTCGAAGAACTCCACCTGCGGAAATTGTTCGTCGAGATCCGGCAGGACGCGTGGCTTTTCAATCTGGATTGTCTCCCTCCACAGGTAGTGTTCGCGCGACTTCTCCTCATAGACCAACACCACTGCGCGGTAGGTTCCGGGCTTGACGAAGATGTTGGTCGTCCATTGCATTTCGGCCTTCGGTGGGACTTTGGCAAGATCGACGCGAGTGTAGTCGTGACCGGGGTACCAGTTGCCGCTGGCGTCGGCAAGGCGAACAAAGATGTGATATTCAGGACGAGGCGCGCCCTTCACGCTGGCTGGGAACTTCGCAGCGGACCTGATTACAAAACGCTGGTTGAAGAGAAGAATGGGCTCAATCTTCACCTTCCACTTTTTCGCGTGCTTCTCTGGTTCCTCAAACCACTGAGGCGGGATTTGTGTAAGCTTTTCCGGTTGGGAGAAGGCGGAAACTGTGGCAGCGATCACCAGGATCGCTGCCGCCAGAGATTGTCCGATAGCGCGCAAAGGGCCCTCGGTTCGGGTATCTTAAACGATCTTTTTCCCGAACGCCGACAATGTGAGTTCGACCGCGAGGTCAGCGGTGCGGTTGTGCTCGTCGATCACTGGATTCACTTCCACGATCTCGAAGCTCACCATGCGAGCGTGATCGGCAATGATTTCCATGGCAAGGTGCGCCTCGCGATAGGTAGCTCCGCCGCGGACGGGCGTGCCAACACCCGGGGCGTCCTCGGGATCAATCCAGTCCATGTCGAGAGACACGTGATAGCCGGAAGTGCCGCGTCCAGCCATGCGCAATGCTTCTTCCATCACCGTGCGCATGCCACGCTCGTCGATGTCGCGCATGGTAAAGAACTCGATACCCGCTCGGCGGATGTTTTCGCGCTCGGCGGCATCAACATCGCGAATGCCGATGAGAACGCAGTTCTCCGGCGCGACCTTGGGCGTGAAGCCGAACATGTTCACGAGTTCGGCAGGACCGAGTCCCATGAGAGCACCGAGGGGCATGCCGTGCACGTTGCCGCTGGGCGACGTATCAGGGGTGTTGATGTCGCTGTGAGCATCAATCCAGATGAGACCGATCTTCTCATTGCGGCGGCGATAAAACTCAGCGACGCCCGACACGGTTCCGGCTGCAACGGAATGGTCACCGCCGATGACTATCGGAACCTCTCCCGCCTCGAGTGTCTTGATGACCAGTTCGGCTTCCTTCTGACAGGTGGAAGTAATTTCCTTGAGATACTTCGCCGCGGGATTTCCTTCCTTCTTCTGCTCGGCGATGGCGACTGAAACATTGCCAGCGTCTTCGACTTTGTGGCCGAGCGCTTCCAGGCGTGCTTCGAGGCCGGCGACGCGAACGGCCGAAGGGCCCATATCAACGCCGCGGCGCGTCTGACCGAGATCAAGGGGCACACCGATGACGCGGATTTTCTTCGGCACGATGCCGTATGGAGTCGAAGGGGGTTGAATGGCTGGTGGAGTACTCTCTGCCATATATCTTTCTGATTCCTTTTATGGATAGAGGCGGTACAGCATTCTTGCGAATGGAATTGTCTCGCGCACGTGTTCGAGTCCACATATCCATGAGACCGCACGTTCAATGCCCATTCCGAATCCCGAATGTGGCACGCTGCCGTACTTCCGCAAATCCAGGTACCACTTGAATGCTTCTTCGGGAAGTCCGTGCTCGTGAATCCGCTGAATCAGCAGGTCGTAGGAAGACATGCGTTGCGAGCCGCCAATGATCTCGCCATAGCCTTCGGGCGCAAGCACATCACAGCAAAGTGCAACGTCCGGACGATTCGGGTCAGGCTCCATGTAGAAGGCCTTCACCACGGCAGGATAACGGTGAATCATGACCGGTCGATCGAACTTGGACGAAATGTAGGTTTCGTCAGGTGACCCAAAGTCCCCGCCCCATTCGAATTTGTTCTCGATCTCGCCCTTAGCGTGGCCTTCCTGGAGCATCTGTACCGCTTCGTCGTAGCTGATACGCGGGAACGGAGCCTTGATGTTCTCCAGCTTCGCGATGTCACGTTCCAGCACCTGGAGTTCGGGACGCCGGCGCTCCAGCACGCGCTGCACGATGAAGCTGATGAAGTCCTCCGCCAGCTTCATGATGTCGTCCAACCCCGCGAAGGCGACTTCGGGCTCAACCATCCAAAATTCCGTCAGGTGGCGGCGCGTCTTCGACTTCTCGGCGCGGAATGTTGGCCCGAAAGAGTAGACCTTGCCCAGTGCCATCGCGGTCGCTTCGACGTAGAGCTGGCCCGACTGCGTCAGGAAGGCCTGCTCTTCGAAATAGTCCACCGGAAACAGCGTGGTGGTGCCTTCACAGGCAGCCGGCGTGAGAATTGGCGGGTCGGTGCGAATGAAGCCACGCTCGTCGAAGAAGTCGTGCATCGCCTTCTCGATTTCCGAGCGGACGCGCAGGATGGCCGACTGGCGCGGCGAACGAAGCCAAAGGTGCCGGTGCTCCATAAGAAAATCAACACCGTGCTCTTTCGGAGTGATCGGGTAAGGATCATTCTCCGAAACCTTCTGGACGACTTGGATGTTAGTGACATCGAGTTCAAAACCACCGATTGCGCGCTTGTCGGCGCGAACCTTGCCCTCGACGATTACGCTCGATTCCTGAGTCAGTCCCTTGATGGAGTCGAAAACCTCAGGTGCCACGGCATTCTTCGGAACCACTCCCTGTACCAGGCCGCTACCGTCGCGAAAGATGGGGAACAACAACTTCCCGCTCTCGCGCAAATTGTAGAGCCAGCCCTTGATGGTGACGGACTGGCCTTCATGTTTCGAAAGTTCTGCAATACGCGCTTCAGGCGCAGTAAAAACCGTGTTTTGAGTTGCGGACATGATCTCTTTCGATAAATTCGAATTTAAGTAAATCTAAACAGCAGCTTTTCCGGCATCAGCCAGCTTGCTGAATGCACCGCCAATACCCTGCGTTATGTTCGGTTTCGATTCGCCGTCGATCTCAAGCAACATCGGGGGGACGTGCGGTGCCGTTCGGAGAAGCTGCATAGCCTCATTCCAGTTGATGGACCCTTCACCCGGCCACAAATGGGCGTCGCGATCTTTACCGTTGTCATGCAGATGCGTCGTCCGTATGTGTGGTTTCATGAGCGCGAAGGCTTCCTCCACGCTGCTCATGATGTGCGCATGGCCGATATCGAAGCAGAAGCCCACATCTTCGTGGAAATGCGTAATGTTCAGGAACTCCACGAGCCGTTCGGGCGTGGACATCTCGTTGGGAATATTCTCGAGCACGACCTTTACGCCAAGAGGTTTTGCGAACGCCTTCAGGTGCTCGACGGAGGTCATGGCAGCGTCGAACTTTTTGTCGTCGAACATTTCGCCCCCGACACCCACATGCTGGATCAGGAAACGAAATGGAATGTGCTCCGCGATCTCCACGGCACGCTTAATCTCATCCATGGCGGCAATGCGCTGCGCGCGGTCGTTGGAGGCGATGTTCAGCGGGGGATTGCCGTTCTTACCCCATTCGTAATCGCTGAACATGGGCGCGTGCACGGAGTTCAAGGGGATGCCGGTGGATTTGAACCAGTTCGCGATTTCGAGCACATGTTGTCGCCGGTTGGCGTAATCGAAGTGGCCGCGAGCAGCGAAAATCTCAATCGCTTCTGCTCCGGCGCGCACGATGCCATCAAGCAATCCGGGATGCAACCGCTCACGCACATACGCGTATGTAGAAAACGCTTTTAGCATCTTTGTATTTCCCTTCAGAACCCTGTGGCCTTACCGTTTGTTCGTGGGTCGCTGGCACCCAAGCGCTCGCCGGTCAGCGGATGAATGGCAATGCAGGCTGCTTCCCCCCACCGTTTACGGTGCACGAACTTGTGTCCCATCTTACCTAATGCCTCAAGATCATCCGCCGGCATGGAATCTTCCACGCGGACCTGATCGGGCATCCACTGATGATGATATCGCGGTGCGTTGACGGCTTCCTGAACGTTCATTCCGTAGTCGATGACACCCATCAGAATGTTCGCCACTGTGGTGATGATCGTTGGCCCACCGGGCGAACCCGCGACGAGGAACAGTTTCCCGTCTTTAGTGACAATCGTCGGCGTCATCGCCGACAACGGACGTTTTCCCGGACCAATCGCATTTGCCGGTCCCTGGATCAATCCATACATGTTGGGAACACCGGGGGCTGAGGCGAAGTCGTCCATTTCATTGTTCAGCAGGAAGCCAAGTCCTTCCGCCGTCACCGCAGAACCATAGCTGCCGTTCAGGGTTGTAGTAACCGCAACGGCATTCCCGTCCGGGTCCACAACAGAGTAGTGCGTGGTCTCTTCCGGCTCGAACGCCGGTGGATGCAGGGTGGCCAGGCGCTCCAGTTGCGAGAATGTTTCCGGTCGCTTCAGATCGGCACTGTGACTGGCATGATCGGGGTTCAACTGTTCCCGCCACGCCATGCCGTATTTCTTGTCGGTTAGCTGGGCAACTGGAACAGCCGAGAAGTCCGGGTCGCCAAGAAATTCCGCGCGGTCGAAGAAAGCCCGGCGAAAGGCTTCGATCGTGAGGTGAAGAGCGGGCGGAGAACGGCCCAGCTTCGAAAGCGGAAATCCCTCGAGAATGTTGAGGGTTTCCATCAAGACGATGCCGCCTGAGGAAGGGGGCGGTGCGGAGTAGATATCGTATCCGCGATAGGTGCCGTGGATGGCCGCGCGTTCCTTCACCTCATATTGCGCGAGGTCTTTTTCCGTGATGAGCCCGCCGCCCTTCTTCATGGCGGCGGCGAACTCACGGGCCAGTGCTCCACGATAGAAATCGCCAGGGTTGGCAGCGATGCGCTCCAGCGTGCGCGCCAACTCAGGCTGCTTGAGTACTTCTCCGGCTTTGTAGTAGTTGCCGTTGCGCTGGAAAATGCGCTTGGATTCCGGGAACTTCGAGAGATTGGCGTCTCGAAGATCATCCGCTTCTTCATTCGTTATGGCGAAGCCCTTACGCGCTAACCGGATCGCCGGCGCCATAACCGCTTTCAGCGGCAGTTTTCCCCATTTCTTCTGGGCTTCGGCCATTCCCGCAACGGACCCCGGTACGGCGATCGCTTTGTATCCGACAAGGCTGAGGTCATCGACCACTTTCCCGGAAGCGTCGAGATACATTTTCTCGGTTGCGGCGGCAGGAGCCTTCTCGCGGTAATCGAGGAAGTGGACGTCTCCATTTGCTTTTCGAAGCAAGAGGAAGCCGCCGCCTCCGATGTTTCCGGCAGAGGGATGAACGACCGCCAGTGCGAACCCGACTGCGACTGCTGCGTCAACGGCGTTTCCGCCCTGCTTCATGATGTCGACACCGACTTGTGAAGCGAGGGGATGGATGCTGACAACCATCGCCTTCGGAGCGCGTACAGGTTGTTGCGGGTAGGGTTGAGCGGACGCCCCCGCAGCTGCCAGACAGCAGCTAACTAGCATTGTTAGCAACGCTTTACGGAGTTGTCGCATGACAGACGGGGTCCTTGGAGCACAAAGGCCCGAAATCTGAGGCTAGCCCACCAATTGAGGGTCAGTCAAATTACCGTGCAGCACGCTTCCTTGCCAATGTTTTCTTCTTTGGAGCGGGCTTCGCTTTCGGCGAAGCGCTTTTCGACGCGAGTTGAGCTTGCGTCTTCTTGGGAAGTTTGGCGAAGACGAGGTCGTAAGACTCCTTAACGAGTTCGCGAAGTTCGCTGGAACGAACCGCGTCCCAGCTCTCAAGAGCGATCCAGTGGTTTCGCGCCATGTACGGCGCGGGCACAACGCCGGGAATTTCTGTGAGTTCGTAGAACTTCTCCGGTGTGCTCTTGAGTGAGATACGGTTGCCCTCAGGCGAGAGCGCTACGATCGCGAACATCTTTCCGCCTACCTTGAAGAGCAGATGATCGACCCACTGGATCTGTTCTGTCGCATGGGGCAACGACATAGCGAACTGGCGAACCGCTTCAACGCTCATGAGAACACCCGGGTAATCCCCAGAGATTACCCGATATTTTGTTAAACGCTCAAATGCATCTTCATCACGGGCTTGCTATAGGCCACCCTGAAGCCGGCGCGTTCACAGTTCCGCTGCGAAGTAGATCCGCCGCGAGTGACGATGACCGCGTATTCGCAGCCCGCTTCGGCGGCAAGCTTCAAACGCTCGCGAAGAAACGCACCCTGAATACCGCTACCCCGATACTCGGGGAGCGTGCTGCTTCCGAAGAACGCCGCGATGCCGGCTTCGGGAATCAGCATGCCGCTGGCGCCGCCGACCATCTTGCCGTCGACGTAGGCTGCGAAGGAGAAAGCGCCTTCCATGCCATAAAGCGGTCGGAAGACATCTACGAACTGCGGGTCCGGATCCTTACCTTCCAGGAACGCGCGCGCCACAACCTCGCAGAGGGCCTCACATTCTTCAGGTGAGCTGCGGCGAATCTCGGCATTCACATCGCGGGAAGCCAGTGTCTCCAATTTGGACAACGGACGTACCAGCACATTATTCAATTCTTCGAAGCGATATGGCCGCTGTTTCATCAGTTCGAAAAGACTCTGATCCGCAACGGGAACGACATCGACCTGCGGAGACTCGCCGCGAGATATGTAGAACTGTTCCACCCGGTCGAGGTCGGCGGCCGAAACAGTACCGTTCAGGCCGAGACCGACACAGCGTCCGACGACGCACCCGGGATGTATGAACACCGTATGGGCACCGCCGATTACTTCATAGGCCACTTTCAAATCCGGCTTTACCCGCTCGAGGTGCTTCGCAAAATGCACCTGCGGAATGGCCTCCGCCGCTTCAAATCGCCGTACCAGCTCACAATTCAGAAATTGCACGGAAACTCCTCTGTCTCTTGCTCGTTGAGTTGTTGGGAATCGGGCACACGTATCGCGTATATCGCGGGCCATTCAGACTGGGGGCTTAGTTAGCGGACAGCGTACAGAGGCAACTCCGGTCGGAGTTTAGCAAAAGAAAGAGCGAGCAAGAAGATACTTCTTGCCCGCCCTACGAGATTCGTGGGATCTATGCGCGCTGTTCTCTTGCTTCTCCCAGCGTGACCTTTACGTCCATCTTCCGTTTGCCGCGGTAGATGGTGACCGTCACGGTGTCTCCGGCTTTGTACTTGTTCATGAGGCGCGACAGGTCCTGCATGTCTTCGACGTCCTCACCCTCGATGGCGACGATCAGGTCTCCGCCGATCATGATGGGCGTGTTTCCGAGTAACGCGCGCTGCGTGCCGCCCTTCAGCCCAGCACGTTCCGCAGCACCACCGGGGATTACCTGCATGATCAAGACTCCGTAGTCTTGTGCCAGCCCCATTTGGTCGGCGAGTTCGGGGCCGATCGGCAGGGGCCGGATGCCGAGCGTCGGGCGACGAACGCGGCCAAAGGTGACCAGGTCATTCAATACTGCCTTGGCTGTGTTGATGGGGATGGCAAATCCGATGCCGGCGCTCTGCTCGGCGCCTCCGGTGAAGATCATGGAATTGATGCCGATGACCTCGGCCTTCGAGTTCAGAAGCGGTCCACCTGAATTGCCGGGGTTGATGGCGGCATCGGTCTGGATGGCTTCGTCGATCGAAGCGCCGGATGGACCCTGAACTGAGCGGATGGAGCTCACAATCCCGCGCGTCATGGTACCGCTGAGCCCGAACGGATTGCCGATCGCAAACACTTTCTGGCCGACCTGGATGTTGCGCGAGTCGCCGAGCGTCACGGGGACGAGATTGGGAACATTGATCTTGATGACAGCGAGGTCGTGCTGGCGGTCGCCGCCGATCAGTTCGGCTTTGACCGTCTTACGGTTATAAAGAGTTACCTCGATCTGCTGCGCATTCGCGATGACGTGGTAGTTGGTCAGGATGTGACCTTCTTTGTCGAGGATGAACCCGGTACCTTGTCCTTCTTCGGGAACCAGTCCGTAGAAGAAGTTGTAGCTGACCGCCCTCGACTTGATGTTGACGACGGAGGGAATGCCCTTTTTGTAAACGTTGACGTTGACCTGCTCTTCCGGGTCGAGCTCCGTTGGGCCAGCGGCTTCCGTGAGTTCCAGCTTGCCTGAGTTTCCGAACCACGTGTTGGCGGGCTTGAACGTCGGCTGTTCGGATCTGGAGGTGTAGAAGTAGAAGCCCGCGGCGATGACTACGGCAAGGATTAAGGGGCGAAGATTTCTCATTTTTCCAACCTAAGTAGCGATAACAATAATAAATAGACGTATGAGGCGAGAAAAAGCCTCTGTGACTCGTGCCACTGTCGCGGCGTAAGGCCTTGTGCTACATTTTTCCTCTTCGGCTCTCCGCAACCAGCTCTCCCAGGTAGGTTGCACCATCCGCGGGGCTATCTCCCCGCTGGCCGTCTGAGTGCTCCGTCGGAGCGGTCGGGGAACATACTACAGGCCTGTTTCGAGGTGAATCCGTGAAAGTCTACGAAGGCATCAACGTCCGGAATGTAGCCCTGGTGGGGCACGCGGACGCGGGCAAGACCTCGCTGGTCGCGGCAATGCTTCATACCGCGGGAGCAACCCCCCAGCTCGGTCAAGTCGACAATGGCTCCGCCCCCACCGATTTCGACGAAGAAGAAGTCGCACGCGGTATGTCCATTTCGAATGCGGTGGCATTCGCCGAATGGAACAAAATGAAGGTGAACTTCATCGACACGCCGGGATTCAACATGTTCGTCCACGAAGCCAAGCTCGCGCTGCCAGCTGTGGAAGCGGTGCTGGTTGTGGTGGACGGCGTCTCTGGCGTGGAAGTATGTACCGAAAAAGCGTGGCACTACGCAGAAGAATATGAGATGCCGCGCGTAATCATCGGCGGCCGCATGGACCGCGAACGTGCCAGCTCCGAGCGGATGCTCGACTCGGTGACCGAAGAATTCGGACGCGCCGTGGTTCCGGTGCAGATCCCGATCGGCAGCGAAAAGAACTTCAAGGGTGTGGTGGACCTGATCCGCATGAAGGCCTACACCTACGACATGGGCGGCAATGGCAAGGGTAAGGAAGTTCCGATCCCCGCCGATTTGGCGGACGCTGCCAAAGCCGGACACGAAAGACTCGTCGAGATTATCGCTGAAGGTAACGACGCGCTGATGGAAGAATTCTTTGAGAAGGGCACGATTCCCGATGAACACCTTCTCCCCGGGATCCGGGAGGCCATGCTGTCGCACCGCATTTACCCGGTGCTATATACCTCGGGGCTTGGCAATATTGGGGCCGACCGTCTGCTCGACTTTATCGTCGAATTTCTGCCGGCCGCGACGGAGCATCCTGAAGTAAAGGGTGCGCCCAACACCGGCAACGGCGCGGGTCCTGCCATCCATCACGTGACCGATACCGAGCCCAGCTCGGTTTACGTTTTCAAAACGCTCAACGATCCGTTCGCGGGACGCGTCACGTACTTCAAGGTTTTCTCAGGCGTGGTAAAGAACGACGCCACACTCCAGAACTTTAGTCGCAATACATCGGAAAAATTCGCGCACCTTTCGATCACGCAGGGTAAACAGCAGGTTCCCGTGAACGAACTTCATGCCGGCGACCTGGGGTGCGTCGTAAAACTACGCGAAACTCTCACCGGCGACACACTTGGCGACAAGGCTTCTCCGATTCAATATCCACACCCGTCGCTGCCGGAACCGGCGATCACGTTCGCGATTGAACCCAAGTCGCGTGCCGATGAAGACAAGTTGTCGAACGGTATTCACAAGTTGATGGAAGAAGATCCCATGCTTCGCTTCTTCCGAGACGAGCAGACGAAAGAATTCCTCATCGCCGGCACGGGCCAGCAGCACATTGAAGTGGTCGTCTCGAAGCTGAAAAAGCGTTACCACACCGAGGTGAACCTCAAGGCTCCCAAGGTGCCGTATCGCGAGACCATCCGCGGCAAGGCCGACGCGCATGGGCGTCACAAGAAGCAGTCGGGCGGTCACGGGCAGTTTGGCGACTGCAAGATCAAGATGGAACCTTTGCAGCGTGGTGGCAACTTCGAATTTGTGAATGACATCTTCGGCGGTGCAATTCCGAAGAACTTCATCCCCGCTGTCGAGAAGGGGATCGTCGAGGCTGCGGCTCGCGGATACCTTGCCGGCTTCCCCGTAGTCGACTTCAAGGTCATCCTTTACGACGGCTCCTATCACGACGTTGATTCCAACGAACTCTCGTTCAAAACCGCGGGGCGTATTGCCTTCAAGAAAGCCATGGAGCAGGCCAAGCCCGCTCTGCTTGAACCGATCATGAAAGTCGAAATCACGGCTCCGGACGAGTTCGCGGGATCCATCATGGGTGACCTGAACTCCCGTCGCGGACGCATTCAGGGCATGGACAACAAGGGCGGCAAGACGATCGTAAAAGCCGAAGTGCCCATGGCCGAGATGCTGACCTATGGAGCAGAACTCACGTCTATGACGCAGGGCCGCGGTTCCTTCACCATGGAAATGGACCACTACGACTTCGTACCGTCAGCACAGCAGGAGAAGATTGTTGCGGCAGCGAAGGCGGCACGTGGCGAAGAAGTGGAAGAAGAAGAATAGAGCGCAGGCTTTTCCTCTGTGCGAATCCTGATGGGCGGCTCTGGCCGCCCATTCGTTTTGTTTCAATTAGGGAATTGCCTCATTCCGACGAAGAAAAATATAGCTCTGTCGTTAATTGCACGAAGTACACTTTGTCATGGTGGACAGGATTACCCCATGAATAAGTCGACCAGGCAAATTTCTTTAGCACTGATGAGTCTTCTGATCGTAGCTGATGTCCTACTATTTGCTTCTGCGGGTGCCGTGCTGCCTGCGGAACAGAAGGACGCGCCCGCACGATTGATCTCTGCAACGCATGGCGTGGACGATTGGCTCATTACTGCCCTACTGAAAAACAACAGTTCCAAGACGATTGTTGCTTACCGAATTGGCTGGGTTTACGTCATCGATTCCCATCGCAAATTCCATCAAGGCGAGTCGTGGGATGTCAGTGCGGGTATTGCTCCAGGTTCTATCTATAACATTCCACCGCAGAACGTAAAACCCAATGCACGTTCGAAGTTCACCGAGATCTTTGTTGCAGAGTTGAAGTTTTCAGATGGAACTCGGTGGAAAGCCGACCGCAATGAGTTTGGCCGATTCTCAGAGCTGAAGCGCGCATTGAAGTGAGTCAGGTTGCAATTCGCCTCTGTTGCCTAATTCAGTAGTTTAGAACAACTGACCGCCGTTATAGATCACATCGTCGCCGATGAGGCGCGCTTCCTGCATTAACTTGTGCTCGCGCATCGGGCCAGCATCCACGATGTGCAGCACCCGATGTCCGTGCGCAGTCAGCCAGTCGGAAACCATCATGCGGTGGCATTGGAAGTACATGCGTTCCGCGCACATGATGGCAACGTTTTGTTTCCCGGCCAACGCAAGAACGTCATCTATGCCGGCGCGGAACTCCCCGGTCATCATGTAGTCGGCATAATTTCGAAAGCTGTCATTACGCAATGCGGTGTGGGGAGAGTCCTGTCGCATCTTCTTGCGACGTCCGCCCAATCGCGGCTCCCACACATACGTCAGTCCACTGGCGGGAAGCTCGGTCTCCAGTGATTCGCGATTGAAGTGGGGCAGGCGACGCGACATCGGAAAGGTGCGGATATCCACCAGCGTCATGACCTTATGTGCGTGCAGGACGTCGATAAGGTCCGCCAGTGTGCGGGTGGAATGCCCGATCGTGAATACCGTAGCCAACCGGGAACATTAGATGTGCTGATAAGGCCTTGCGCAAGTCATCTCCGCCCATCCGAGGGATTTCTCTCGCTCGGAGCCTGAATTCCCGAAACTTTGGTATCAACACTGATTTCCACCACCAAAGTTGAAGCGCTGTTGGAAATCCGCCATCTAAGATTTACGCTGGATGCACCGGAAAGACTCCACGTAGTAGCTTCTGGTCCACGGTAGGTTGATGAGCGCTCTTCGTTATTACCCAATCATTCTTGGCGGGGCCACCGCGCTGGCGGTAGGCATTGGATTGATCCTGCGCGGCCGCCGCAAGACCGCGGAACAACTGGAGCGGGAGCGCCGCATGCGCTTGAGCCTGCATGGGCGGATCACTGACGGCACAGTGATTGACGCCCAGGAAGTTCCCAGGACCGGCGAGTCGGAGGATGCCGTGCAGTTGCTCATCTACCAGTACGACGTCTCCGGTGTCTCGTACGAAGCCTCCCAGGACATCACCCACCTTCGCCAGTTCGTGGACATTCACACCTGCAAAGTCGGGGTTCCCTCGTCAGTGAAATACAATCCGCAGAACCCTGGGGATTCCATCGTAATCGCTGAGGATTGGAGCGGATTGCGGCTGGCGCCTCTGCCCAGTGGAATTGCCCGGCGGCACCTAGAAACCGAACGGAAGCGTTAGCCTCCACTCGTCACCGATTTTTTTGACCGGGATGATATCGGCATTTACCCGGGATGCTCCTATGCTGCCGTCCACTCCAGCAGTAACTTCATTGCTGAGGAATACTGGCGTATCGCCTGTGCGGCTGACGTTCACGACGTTTCCGCTGGCGCGGAACGTTAGGCCCGCAGGATCGTAATGATTCATGGAAAAGCCGGGCAGTCCAACGACGTGCGCCAGACGTAGCAAAGCGTTCCGGCCGTATTCGGCACCTTCGGGATAGATCTCCTGCGCATCACGCAACGCGGGCTGGAACAGTTTCATTACGTTCTGACCGTTCTTGCTGGAAAGAGCGTCGTAAAAAGACTGAATCAGTTTCAGGATGGCCGTCCGGTCTTCGTCGGTAATCTGCACATTCGGAATGGCACGCGGACGCGCGGTAAAGGAAATCTGCTGCTTTGTCGCCGATGTGAACTGGTTTGGGGCAGATTGGAAGTGTGCCAACCGGCTATGTTCCGAGGCTCCCGCGTATCGCTCTTCGATCGTGATCTCGAGCGGTTCGGTCGCGTGGCTGACAAACTCGATTTGCAGCACATTCCCGCCGTCACGGAGATATCCGGCGACATAGATGGGCAGACCCGGCACAAACGAGTTCTTTAGGACGGTGCGCCCATTCAGCGAGACGACGTAGTCTCCGGCTCCAAAACCGCCCTGAATGCTCAGGAAGTATGCCGGGATGAGTTCGCCTTCAACGGCGAGAGGTGGAGGCCCGCCAATTTCCGGCCCCGCGGCAGCCCGTACGGCTTCCTTTCGGGCTCGCTCCTGACGAGCGATGTCCCCCAGTGACGGCTGTTCCTCCTGCCCATACCAGGGCTCCTGGTCCTGTCCTAGAACAAGGCCGCTGAGCATGAGGACGGCGATTGCCGCCAAAGTTGTTCTCCGCCAAGACATTGAGAGTACCTGGAAGACAATTCTAACGTTTGTCGACGGACTTGGAATCCAGCAGAAGTCTTAAGACCTTTTGCACACCTGCAAGGGCCAATTCCCAATTCTGGAATGTGCAAATTGGAAGGCCCAAACGCCAACCTACAAGAATTGGGATTTCTCGTTCTAACCGCTCCGTGCAAGTTCTTGATATTACGGGCTGTTACTTGGGCGGACTTCCGGTATCGAAATTGCAAGTTATAAAGATGCCGACTGTTCTAATACTACAGCGTTGTGAGAAGTACGCTGCACTTGGTTCGGTGAAGTTGGGTTCTATTTTATCGGTAAGCCGAGCCCGCAGCGCCAGACACACTTCGTCTGCGGTTTTAAACAGAGTCTGGGGTAAAAAACCCTTGTTTTGGGGGAGCCTATTGCTCCTCCTTTTTTTGTCTTCAACCGCGTTACTCTCATCCGATCAGCCCGGAAAGACACTCCGTTCCGGCTTCCAGCCAAGGACTTCCTCTGCCAGTTTGTTGCAAGCGCGGTGAGAGAGCGGCTTGGGCGCGTTCGGGTCACGCGGCGGACGTGGCGCTCCGATCCGCTCTGCCATGCAATCCACATACTCTCCGTAGCGCATCGGGCTGGCGTTGATATGGAAGGTAGTAGCTGCCGGCCCGCGCTCCAGTGCGGTGACGAACGCATTCGCCACATCGTCAACGTGAACGAGCGACACAAAGTGCGAACCATCCGCCGGCACAATCTCTTTGCCTTCGCGGATCCGTTGCAACAAACCTTCCTGAAACGTTCCTGGCCCCACAAAGATGCCGCACCGCAATACGATCCAGCGCATTGGCCTTGGTTGGCGACCGAACAGGTGCATGATCGCTTCCATGATCGCGACAGGCTGACAGACTTCTCGGCGCTGAGGCGAGTCATCGATCTTCGTGGACTCGTCCAGCCATGCGTCGCCACCATCGGGATAGGCCATCACGATGCTCTGCTGAACGAATGTGTGCACGCCGGTTTCAAGCGCAGCACGCTGCAAGCGTCCGGTACCACGAACCCGCAGTAGAGTGTTCTGAGTCCACGCGTCGGGCGCAGTGAAGTCTTTCGGAATGGCGGTGGCTGCATGGATAACAGCATCGCAGCCGCTCATCAGGTCAGTAAGGGCGGATTCCATGCCAGCGGAAAGCAGGTCGCCTTCCGCGATCTCTACGTCAAGATTGCCGAAGAGTTCCCGGGCTCTGGCCGGGTTGCGAACGAGTACGCGCGGCAGATGCCCGGCTTCCACCAGTTTCGGAACCAGTGAACGACCGAGAACGCCAGTTGCCCCTGCGACGAAGACTTTCACTGGGCGGAGCCTCCGGGCGTCATCAAGTGCTTCGTGAAGTAGTTCTCGATCAAGTGGTACAGGTGCGAAATCGCATCTGTGCCGGTGATGCCGTGCGTCTTATTCGGATACAGCATCAGGTCGAACTGCTTCCCGGCCTTGATCAGACCTTGCGTCATTTGGACCGTGTTCTGGATGTGAACGTTGTCGTCACTTGTTCCGTGCGCAATCAGCAGCGATCCACTCAGCTTCGCGGCATCGTTCGTCGGCGAACTTGTGGCATATCCCTTTTCGTTTTTCGAAGGCACTCCGAGATAACGCTCGGTGTAGGTGGAATCGTAGTAGCGCCAGTTCGATACCGGTGCGATGGAGATGCCTGCCTGGAAGCGATCTGAGTGCGTCATCGCATAGAGCGTCATAAATCCGCCATAACTGGCGCCATAGATGCCGACTTTCGTACCGTCCAGTTGTGGATACTTCTTCAACACCTGGTCGAGCGCAGCCAGTTGGTCGGCCAGTTCGATCTCACCGAACTTGTTCTTCAAGAAGGCGTTGAAATCGCGGCCACGATTCGCCATACCGCGGTTATCGACCACCAGAACAGCGAACCCTTTCTGCGCCAGATACGATTGCAGGAGACCACCGGCCCTTCCCCACTCGTCTTTAACTGACTGCCCCGACGGCCCACCATACGGGTGCATAACGACAGGAATTTTTGTGTCGGCTTTCGCATTCGGCGGCAAGAACAGTTGTCCAAGCAGCTTTGTTTTCCCGTCGGCAGCAACCAAATCCAGCCACTGTGGCTCGATTAGTTGATAGGCAGACAGGCTCGCCGGCTCAAATAGGGGCTTGCATCCACCGGAAACCTGGCAGACAGCGAGCGCCGCAGGTGAGTAGAGTGTCGAACTCTTGTCTGCGTAGTACGCCGGATTGGAACCAAATTCCACCTGGTGGGTCCCACTCGATTTCGTCAGTCGGCTCATCCCGGTTCCATCGAGCTTGATCGAAAACAACTGGCGCTGGCGCGCATCGTTGGGATCGGCGGTAAAGAACACCACGCCTGCTTTTTCATCGACAGAGTCGATGCTGAACACTTCGAAGTCACCTTTGGTAATCTGCCCGACCAACTTCGCCTCCGCCGCAAGCGGAGCGTTCACGTCGAACGAGTACAGGTAAATGTGAGTATGGCCGTCGCGCCAACTGGTCCAGAGGAAGCGCCCGCCTTCGAGGATGGTGAAGTTGTCATCTACATTCACCCAAACGTCGCTGGACTCGGTCAGGACCGGCTTCGCCTTCCCGGTTGTGGCATCCACGAAGTGGAGGGCCAGCTTGTTCTGATCGCGATTGAGGGTTTCAACCCACAATACGCCCGGACGTACCCATCCAAATCGCGGAATGTATCCATGCTCATCGACTGGTATTTCCATCCACTTGGTTTTCCCGGATCTCGCGTCCAGCACGCCAATACGGACCGCCGGGTTGGGATCGCCCGGATTCGGATACTTTTGGAAATCAGCACGTGCGTGGTTCGGGCTGTAATCCACGATGGGGTACGTCGGCACCTGCTTCTCATCCATCTGCAGGTAGGCGATCTGGCGACTATCGGGCGACCAGAAATAGTTGCTGCGTACGTCGAGTTCTTCGGCGTAGAGCCAATCGACTTCGCCGTTCAGGACGTTCGCCTCTTCGTCCCCTTCCGTTCTCGTCAGTTGACGCTCCATGGAGTCCGGCAACTCGCGAATCCAGAGATTGTGCTTTCGCAGAAACGCCACGCGTTTGCCGTCGGGTGAAAACTTCGGGTCGGTGGCAAGATCCGGGGACGAGGTGATCTGGACCGCGGTTCCGGTGTCGAGACGGTGCAGCCAAAGCTGGCCGTTGGCGTCGAATAAAAGCGATTTTGCGTCCGGCGCCCAATGATAGGCCGCAACTTTGTAGCGGGAACGCCACTCGCGAACGCGTTCGTCGGCGATCTTCTTCAGCGGTGGAGAGAGCTGAACCATCTTCGTCTGGCCGACGAGAACCGACTTCTGGCCGGTAGCGAGGTCCATCTGCCAGAGCTCTTTGCGGTCTCCGTCTTCACTGCTCTGGATGAACGTGATCTTTGAGCCGTCGGGGCTCCACTTGATGTCGCTGGGAGCATTTCCGACTAGCGCGTCTGAGGCAATGGACTCGATATCCAGCGGCTTGGAACTGACCTGGGCGAACGCGAAGGACGACAACAGGAGTAATACGAAGCAAAGCCGGCGAAGCATAGTGCTCTCCAGGGAGAATAGCGAACTGAAAAGTTTAGCAGGCGCCGACTACGGACAGGGGAGAGGCTATCTTCCGAGGAAGTAAACGAAAGCACTGTTTGGATGAGTGAGCCCCCAGATGCGAGCCATCTCGAACAGCATGATGAAGATACCGAGTCCGAAATATACGTTGCGGGCCATCTCCGGAGTGAGGACCGGCGCGGGAATGCCGCGTTGCCGGAAAGCCATGACCAGAACACGCTCCTGCTCCATGATGTAGTCCGCGATCGGGCGATGGAATGCCGCGATCAGGAATCCAAGGAGCAAGCGCAGGATTTCGGAGAACATGAGAAGAATGCTAGTCATAAGGCAAGGGTTACTCAATCCGGCGAACCTCCTAATATTCACCGAACCGGGACGTGACCGCAAGTCACTGGAATCACGTAGAAAGCCGCGAAATTCGGCCACTTTCAATGGTCAAACCCGAGCTTCTGGCGCGTGTTGCGTGCTACAATTTCCTGTAGTCCTACCGATGAACCCTGACCTATCCAAGCTGATCGACCTCCAAAAAGCAGACGCAGAAATATCCCGCCTGAACACTGAAATCGCTTCCCTTCCCAAGAAAGTCGCCGCCATTGAGGAAAAACTGGCGGGATCAAAAGACCGGGCGGAGAAAGCCAAAGCTGCCTTGAAGGCAGACGAAAGTGCTCGCCGCAAGCACGAAGGCGACATCGAGGCGCTGCGCCAGAAGATCTCCAAGTATCGCGACCAGATGCTCAATGTGAAGACGAACCAGGAATACGCGGCGCTTGGCAAGGAAGTGGAGTTTGCGCAGCAGGAAATCGGCAAGCTGGAAGACAAAATCCTGGAAACAATGATGGACTCCGACAGCAAGAATGCCGACCTGAAAAAGGCGGAGGCCGAGCTGAAGGCGCATGCAGCGGAGATCGAAAAGGAAAAAGCCGTAGTGCGCGAACTTTCCGCAGACGACGAAAAGGAACTGGGTGATTGGAAGGGAAAGCGCGATGCACTACGCGGTTCCATCGGCTCCGATGCGCTGCGTCACTACGATCGCGTGTTGAAGTTCCGGGGCAGCGCAATAGCGGAAGCGATTGACCACAAGTGTTCTGCCTGCCAGGTAATGTTGCGGCCGCAGGTTTACAACAACATTCGCAGTACTGACGAATTCATAACCTGCGATTCCTGTCACCGAATTCTGTTCTACGACCCGGCGCATGATAACGACCCCATTCTCCCCAAACCGGTAGCCAGTTCCGAACCGGAACAGGCTGATAACGCCGCGGCCCAGTAATCATTTCCAGGAGGCGCATATGCGCATCCGTTGGCTCTGCACGTTGCTCGTCGTGGTAGGTTCCACAGTTGCTTTATGCCAGGCACCGGGTACTGGAAGCGGTGGCACTACGGGCGGAGGCAGTACTGGCGGCAACCCGGGCGGCAACACCGGTAACACCGGGTTCCCGGGCATGATCGGCTCCACTCGCAGCGTACCCTCGGGCGTCGAATTGCAGATAAGGGTCGCTTGGCCCGACAACCGCCCGGTAGACGGCACGATTCATCTGCGCCTCATTAACGCCTACGGCGCAATCATTCAGGATGTGTTTACCGCACGCGAGGGAATGGCAAGTTTCCGCGCTGTTCGCGCCGGCACCTATACGATCCAGGTTGGTGGGCCCGACGTCGAAGACTCGACGACCGAGCCAATCCAGATCTTCGAGTCAAGTGGCGTGATGATGCACTGGATCACCGTCAAGCCTCGGGATCCGAATCGAAGCGTCGGTGGACTGCCCGGCGGCAATGTCTCGGCGAGCGAGATGAGCGTCCCGAACAAGGCCCGTAAGGAAATGGATAAGGGACTCCATGCCATGGGCAAGAACGACTTGACGGAAGCGACCGATCACTTCCGGAAGGCGGTAGAAATCTATCCGAAGTTCGCACGCGCCTGGAACAATCTGGGCGTCGTGAAAGCCAGGGAAAACGATCGGACCGGCGCTGTCGAGATGTGGGACAAGGCTCTTGAAGCGGATGACAAGTTCGTTCCGGCCTACTTTAACAAAGCACGGCTTGAGATCCTCAACCACAAGAACGACGCGGCGGAAGAGTTGATCCGGAAAGGCTTGAGCATGGACCCCAACCACCCGGAGGGACTCTTCCTGCTCGCAAACACGCAGTACGCAAATGGCCAGTGGAACTTGGCGCTCGAAACCGCCAATCGGTTACACAAGATCGAGCACAAGCGCTTCAGCGATATTCATATAATCGCGGCACAATCCCTCATGCAGCAGCGACAGCACAAGCTCGCGCTGGACGAGCTTGAGATCTTCCTGAAAGAATCGCCTGACAGCCCGAAAGTGGCTCAGGTCCGGAAACAGATGGCGCAGTTGCAAGCCATTCTTCGACAGGATCCGGCAAGGTTACCCTGAAGAAACAGAGTCAGAGCTCCATTGTAAGAATCAGCCAGCGTGCCGCAGCCCGGTTGCGGCACGGCCACGTCTGGGTATACCGCTCCGATGTGGTGGGCGAACCAGAGCTCCCGCCCGGAGCACTTGTCGGCGTTTCCGATGAACGCAAGAACTTGATCGGCACAGCGTTCTGGAGCACCTCTTCGCAGATTGCGTTAAGGATGATCTCCACTGGCCCGGTGGACGACCCGGCGACTCTCGTACGCGACCGGATTCGTGCGGCGATTGCTTTCCGCAAGGAATTGGTCGAGAACAGCGACAGTTATCGGCTCGTCTTCAGCGAAGCCGACCAACTGCCGGGCGTCATCGCGGATAAATACAACAACATAGTCACCATCCAATTCCTCACTCAGGCGACTGATCAGCCATGGTTTCGGGAAGTTTTCCTTTCCACAGTTCAGGAGGAAGTAGCTCCGTCGTCGATCGTCGAGAGAGTCGAAGAGCGCATTCGCGAACTGGAACAGCTTCCGGCAAAAGAATCAGGCCTGGTGTTCGGCTCCCAGGGTCAGACCACCTTTACGCTCAATGGCGTGAACTTCGGGTTCGACGCACTCGGCGGGCAGAAGACTGGCGCCTTCCTCGACCAGCGGGAGAACTACGCGGCCGCCGCGAAGTATGCGCACGGCGAAGCAATGGATGTCTTCACGTACCAGGGCGGATTTGCCCTGCACCTTGCGCGTGTGTGCGATTCGGTGATCGCCGTCGATTCCTCTCGCGCTGCGCTCGAAATGGCCGAGAAGAACGAATCGCTGAACTCATTTCCTAAACCGATCGAATGGACGGAAGCGAACGCATTTGATCTGCTCAAGGACTGGTCCTCTACTGGCCGGCAATTCGACACTGTTGTGCTTGATCCTCCCGCGTTCGCCAAAGGACGCAAAGATCTCGGCTCAGCGCTTCGGGGCTATAAGGAGATCAACCTTCGCGCCTTGAAAATGCTCCGTCCGGGCGGCGTGCTGGTAACTTGCAGTTGTTCCCATCACGTCAGCGAGACAGATTTCGTCGATGCCATCCGCGACGCCGCCAGCGATGCCCGCCGGCTGGTCCGTGTTCTCGAGAAGCGTGGGCAGGCAAAGGACCACCCGGTGCTTCTGGGTGTCCCGGAGACGGCTTACCTCAAGTGCGTGATCCTTCGGGCTTGAAGTCCGGTTATGACGCCGCTGCGTGACGGGTTGCTGGTTCCTCCGGCGCTGGTTCTGGCTTTTCTTCTTCCAGGTCCTGTATTCGCTGCTTCCGATGCAGAAACACATACGCCCCAAATATGCTCAGGAGCAGCACACTCACGAGCGTCATGATCATGGAGAAGATGACCATGTTCCGGACCGGGCCCTCCGCTTCGCGCAGATCCTGGCTCACCACGATCATCCACGGCAGATTCGGATAACTGGCCTTCAGGCTGGTATCGGCGAATCCGATCAGGTAAGTCTCGCGGTTGCGCAGAGTCGCCGTCAGGTAGCTGGATTCACGCCGATGCAGGCTTCCGAGCGCGTCGCGAATTGCCGCGAACTCCTCCGAGTTGACCCGTTCCGTTGGAGAAACACCGGGTGCTGTCACGACTGTGCCATCGTCTCGAATCAGAAACACGCGGCCGGTGCGGGCGATCTGCAACTGGTTCAGGTATGAAAACAGCGGTGAAACGTCCACCAGTGCGGTGATCACACCGACGAAACGCCCGGAGCCCTCCTGGTATATCGGCGAACTGACGGTCACATACTGGGAATGCCCGTCAAAGTGCACGTCCGAAACGTAGGTCTTGGGCTGGCCTTTCGCCGAGATCGCACGCCAATATTCGCTTTCCGTCTGGAAGTAGCGGAGCGGCTTTTCGGTGGCTGCCACTGCGGCTCCTGCCTGATCCACCACCGTAATACTCAGAAACTTCGGATTGAGTTCGTGGTGCCGTCGAATCGACCGGGCAACATCGGATCCAAGAATCTTCCTCACCAACAGATCGCTTTCGGCGGTGTTCCACTTGCCCTCCACCTGATCGGCCCGCGCGCGAATAGCCGCTTCGGGCATGTTCTCGTAAGAGCGATTTGCTTCCGTGACAGCCGACTGCACCGTCGGTTCATTCGCGATCTGTACCAGTTCGCTCACCTGTTCCCCGATGTACTGGGAAGTGATGGCAGCCGAACCTCGAGCAATGGTGCGGAAATATGCTCCGTTCATTTCCTGCACTTGCTGGCTGGCTTGCAGGCCAATGTAAAGGCCAAAGATGCTGATCGGAATCAGGATCAGGATCAGCGCCACAAACAATCGTTGCAAAGGAATGTGGAATTCAGACGAGTCGAAGGGCATGGCGTTCCTCCTCCCAGGGGGAATGGCAACAAGGAAACTTCCGGTGGAGCCCGACGAAATGGCCTAAATACGGGGCCTGAGTACAGGTGGAGCGTACTTTACAGGATCCCGGGAGTCAGTGATAAGTCTCACTTAGTCCGGCCCGTTCCGCGATCGGCATGCCGAGCGATTTGAGCCGTCCTGGTTGGTATAATCGTGAATTGTCCTCATGAAAAAGAACGCACTAGTACTATCGCAGGACCGCAAGCCGCGTTTGATCCGATCCACCACCGTGCTGGCAGTTCGCCGTGACGGCAAGGTGGTGATGGCCGGGGACGGCCAGGTCACGCTCGGCGATCACGTCATCAAGCACAACGCGCGGAAGATTCGGCGCATGTACAGCGACAAGATCCTTGCCGGATTTGCCGGCTCCACGGCGGATGCCTTTTCCCTGTTCAGCCGCTTCGAAGCCAAGCTGGACCAGTACCACGGGAACCTTGGGCGGGCCGCAGTGGAACTCGCCAAAGACTGGCGTACGGATAAGGCGCTACGGCATCTGGAAGCTTTGCTGCTTGTCTCCGACCCGAACCAGACATTCCTGATCAGCGGAAACGGTGACGTCATCGAACCGGAAACAGGCATTGCCGCGATTGGCAGCGGCGGACCGTTTGCCCAGGCGGCGGCTCAGGCCTTGGCAGATCATACGCAGATGTCGGCCCGTGAGATTGCCGAGGCAGCCATGAAGATCGCCGGCAAGATGTGCATCTATACCAACGAGACCTTCGTCGTTGAAGAATTGTGATGGCCGCGGTACCTCGCGGACGCTAACGAGTTTTTGGAGCAGTAATGGCAATTTATCTCCCCGGAACAGCAGAAGAAGAACAGGTCGCGCTCGACGAACTCACACCGCGTGAGATCGTGGTTGAACTCGACAAGTACGTTGTCGGACAGCACGCCGCAAAGCGTGCCGTCGCGATTGCACTCAGAAACCGCATGCGCCGTCAGAAGCTGACTCCCGAGCTGGCGGAAGAAATTATCCCCAAGAACATCATCATGATCGGGCCCACCGGCGTCGGCAAAACTGAAATCGCTCGCCGCCTGGCCAAACTCGCCAATTCCCCGTTCCTGAAGGTGGAAGCTTCCAAGTTCACCGAAGTCGGCTATGTTGGTCGCGACGTGGAGTCCATGATTCGCGACCTCATCGAGATCGCCATCGAGATGGTCCGCGAGGAGAAGCTCGAAGACGTCGCCGACAAAGCCGAGTTGAATGCCGAAGAGCGGTTGCTTGACCTGCTGCTCCCCAGCGGCAACGTAGGCTTTCGTCCGGGCGACTCGGGCGGTTCGCAACCCGAACTCCTTCCCGGCGAAACGTCGTCCCGCACGCGCGAGAAGCTGCGCCAGCAACTGCGTGAAGGCAAACTCGACGACCGTCTTGTGGAACTTGAAGTCCGCGAGAAATCCTTCCCCGCCTTCGAGATCATCTCCAACCAAGGCGTCGAAGAGATGGACGTCAACATCAAGGACATGCTGCCCAACATCTTCGGCCAGCGTTCAAAGAAGCGGAAGATGAAGGTGAGCGAGGCCTTCGATTACCTGGTCCAGGAAGAAGAACAGCGCCTGATCGACATGGACATGGTGACGCGCATTGCCGTCGAACGCGCCGAGCAGTCGGGCATCATCTTCATCGATGAAATCGACAAGATCGCCGGGCGCGAAGGCGGCCACGGTCCCGATGTCTCGCGCGAAGGCGTACAGCGCGACATCCTGCCCATCGTGGAAGGAACCACCGTCAACACGCGCTACGGCATGATCCGCACCGACCACATCCTCTTCATCGCGGCCGGTGCGTTTCACGTATCGAAGCCGAGCGACCTGATCCCCGAACTGCAGGGCCGCTTCCCCATCCGCGTAGAACTTCAGTCTCTGACCATCGAGGACTTCATCAAGATCCTCACGGAGCCGAAGTCTTCGCTGACGAAGCAATATATTGCGCTGCTGGAAACGGAAGGCGTGAAGCTGGAGTTCACTCAGGAAGCTCTTGAGGAGGTCGCCCGTTTTGCGTTTCGCGTAAACGAAGGAACAGAAAATATCGGCGCACGACGTCTCCATACGATCATGGAACGCGTGCTCGATCAGATCAGTTTCGAGGCGCCTGACCTTAAGGACAAGAACGTCACGATTGACGCCGCCTATGTTGAGAAGATGCTCACCGACATCGTGAAGGACCAGGACCTGTCCCGCTACATCCTGTAGCGAGCGCTCCAGAAATACGAAGCCGCGAGGAGTTCATCCCTCGCGGCTTTTCTTTTGGCTAAGATTACGCGCTTACCAGCGACCCCACCTTTTCCCCCTGCACCACGCGCTTGATGTTGCCGTGTTTGTTCAGGTTGAAAATGATGATCGGCAGATTGTTGTCTTTGCAGAGGCTGATCGCCGTCGCGTCCATTACCTTCAGGCCGCGTTTCAGTATCTCCATGTAGCTGATCGTCTCGAACATCGTCGCGTCTTTCACCAGTACCGGATCCGCATCGTAGATCCCTTCCACCTTGGTAGCTTTCAGGATCGCGTCCGCCTTGATTTCCATGGCGCGCAACGAAGCCGCCGTGTCAGTCGAGAAGTAAGGGTTTCCCGTCCCGCCGGCGAAAATCACCACGCGGCCCTTCTCCAGATGCCGCATCGCACGCCGCCGAATGAAGGGCTCTGCCACCTGGTTCATCTCGATCGCCGATTGTACACGCGTGTGGACGCCTTGCTTCTCCAGCGCGTCTTGAAGCGCGAGTGCGTTGATGACAGTGGCCAGCATACCCATGTGATCGGCCGAAACCCGATCCATGTTCTTCGCTTGCACCGCCACACCGCGAAAGAAGTTGCCGCCCCCCACCACAATGGCGATCTGCACACCTAACCGACTCACATCGGCGAGTTCGGCAGCTACTTCGTGAATTCTTTCAGGGTCAACTCCAAAACCCTGTTTCGCGGCGAGCGCTTCGCCGGAGAGTTTCAGCAGGATACGTTTAAACGCCAGATCAGCCACTCCAGTAGTCCCTCGGAAGACTTTGTTATTCAGTGTAGTGTCTGGTGGCGGATACGTGCAAACTTCATCGAGAATGGCTCGGAACGGCTCGCTGTCGACGTCACACTCTCGTATTTCGTACAGCCAAGCCCTGTCCTCCGGTAATCGCGCTTGGCGGCTGCACTCCATAAAGCTGCACTCCATAAACTAGATAAAGTGCGGTCGCGGCTTTGGTTTCGTTCAGGCGGCTGGCGGGCTAACCCCCTTCCTCGTGCCCTCCGTCACATCCCGCTGTAGCAACCGTCCTGAAGCCAGCCTCGCCTTCGTGCCAGCATTATCACGAGTATGCTCGTAACCTCCTCCAGCCCACTACCACTTGCGTCACCGCTCGTGACGCTGCTCGACAAGCCTGCCGCAGACTTTACCCGCGACAACCTTCTCCGCGTCATCTCCGAGAAGCAGATCGAGCAGATCACGTTCCACTACACCGCCATCGACGGCAAACTGAAGGAACTCCGTCTCCCCATCAGCACCATCGCCGGAGCCGAACAGGTTCTCGCCGAGGGAGAACGCGTCGACGGATCGTCACTGTTCAACGGCGTCGTGGAGCGCGGCGCATCGGATCTCTACGTTGTTCCGCTGTATCGCAGCGCGTTCCTGAACCCGTTCGAGCCTGGCAGTCTTGACTTCATCTGCCGTTATTTCGACCGCCACGGGAACCCGGCGGCCTTCGCGCCTGACAACGTCCTCCATCGCGCTGCCGCGAACCTGAAACAAAACACCGGACTGGACCTCCGCGCGCTTGGTGAACTGGAGTTCTACCTGATCGGCGACCATCGGGCCGACTTGTACAAATCCGAGCAACAGCGCGGGTATCACGCTTCGGCGCCCTTCGTGAAGAACGGCGAAGTGGTTGCCGAAATGATCCGCCACCTCGAACAGATCACCGGTGCCATCAAGTACGGTCACGGCGAAGTCGGATGGATCGGTACCCTCGAAAGCGACGTCGCGGAGATCTCCGGAAAAACCGCCGAACAGTTCGAGATCGAGTTCCTCCCGATTCCCGTCGAAGACTGTGCCGATGCTCTGGTGATCGCGCGCTGGATCATTCGCAATGTAGCCTACCGTCACGGGCTCATCGCGACGTTCACACCCAAATTGGAAGAAGGTGCCGCTGGAAGCGGCATGCACTTTCATCTTGAACTCGCGCGTAATGGGCGGAACGTTGTCACCACTGCTGACGGATCACTCTCCACCGAAGCACTAACCCTGATCGGCGGCCTGTGCAATCACGCCGACGTTCTCACCGTATTCGGCAACACCGTGGCGTCCTCATATCTTCGCCTTGTGCCCGACCAGGAGGCGCCAACCCGCATCTGCTGGAGCGACATGAACCGTTCCGCGCTGATCCGTGTTCCACTCGCGTGGAATAACATCGGCTCACTCTCCGATCAGATCAACCCGCCTGCTGCCTACGATGGCGTCGTTCCTCGCCAGACAGTCGAACTCCGCACGCCGGACGGAAGCGCCCTGATTCACATGCTGCTCGCGGGCATTGCGGTAGTCGCCGATCACGCCTTTGACGACCCGAGCGCCCTCGCGGTGGCAAAGCAGCGCTACATCACATCCTCCGGATTGAACGATGAGCAAACCGCCGCGGGATTGCCCCGGCTTCCACGCAGTTGCGCCGAAGCTGCATCGCTCCTTGAGCGCGATCGTGAACTGTTTCAGCGTAATGACCTGTTCCCGGCCAAGCTGATTGACTACGTGGTCTCTTTGCTTTTGAAGGAGGAGGATGGCCAACTGGCTCGCGACCTGCGCGAACTTGGCCCCCAGCAGCGAACTCGGGCAATGCGCAAGATCATGCATCGCGACCTGCACCGGCACTGATTACATGAATTGAAAGGTTGGTTAAGAAGGGCCCGGATTCACCGGGCCCGTTCTACTAGTAGGTCGTTACGCGCACTTCTCGATCCACAGACTGCATGGCCACACGTTCTGTCCGTCGTAGGTTGGCGCAAACATCTTCATTGGCTCCGGCATTCGCGTGTAGCTTCCTTGCCATCTCGGAAACACCGCACGGAGAAGGTTCTGATACCCCAACTGCATCATGCTGCCCGACCACACGATGCGGAACTTCTCATTCCCGCACAGGAAAGCCTGCAGCAGATACTGCTCGCCCCAGAAACAGAGGTTGTCCATTACGAATTTCTTCGGATAATCGGCCGGCATGAAGATGTCGTGAAAATGCACCATCACGCCCTTCTTCAAACGCGGCAGCACCTCCAGGATCTCGTACACAACGTCGCTTCCGAGCGAAACCACATGGCTTGAATCAAGGAAGAGCACATCTCCTGCCTCGAGCTGGTCGAAGAAAGAGGGAGGAAGGTCCTGCACCGGAGAGGGGATCAGGCGGCTCAGGCCCGGGAAACCTCGTTTGAGCCAATCGTCAGGATGCGGTTCCACGCTAATGAGCTCGCATGGCTTCTGTTCCTCGGCGTTCTTTCGAAGCGCCGTCGCAAGCAGCCGGGTCGAATTACCGCCACCCACTTCGATTACCCGCTTAGGTTTCCTCTCCCTCAGGATCGAGTACGCCACTTCAGCATCCACCGACTCGAAGAAGCCGTTATTACGGTGAAATGCGTAACTCTCATCCGGCTCATCGTTGAAGTCCCATTCCGGCTCATAGACTCGCCAATCATGTAATTTTGCCAACTGCAGGTTCACATCGAAACGGATTGCAGCTTCGCCCGGCCCCCCCGGCCATTTTCGGTTTTCTACGCGCGCGAGATCCGGTATGGGGAAATAGAAGTGAACTGGTGTAATGCTGAACCCAAGCGATTGCGCAAATCGAAAGCCACGCACGTAAAGTAAACGGATTGCGTGACTTCGCCGCACCGCCCTCCACGCCCGCTGCAGCATGCCACGCCATCTCGGCTCCGCGACCGGAGGTCTTGTGGGAACTGTTGCATCGGGAGTCATCAGTGTCGCCGCTCGTGCCATTCCTCGCACCTCTTCTTACAGATAAGCGGCTGCCGTCGGCAGAATCTTCGGGCCGCCACTTTCATTCACCTGTGGTCAGATGAAAACCAAGCTCCGCGAGTGTGCCTCAAAAGTTGCCTCAGTAGCACTTTTCCAAATACGGTGCCACTGTCCTTGCTGTAAACCGTGGTTTTGCCTATTTTGGGTATATGAAGAGGACCGCATTTCTCATTCTGATCGTCGTTGCTGTCACAATTGGTGCCTTTGCCGCAGGCAAAGTGGAAAAAGTTGGACCTTTTGCAGGTGAAGCGAGCGAGGCTCTCAAGTCTGCGCTCCAATCTGAGGGTTATCGCGTATATCTACCTAACACTTTAGTGGGATGCGAAGTCTGGTTCGCCGCCAAAACGGCCGAAGGAAAGAACACCGGCCAGGGCACAAGCTACCCTGACTTCAAGGAGTCCACCTTCCTCGGCGTCATCACCTTTCCGAAAGGTGGTGGAACCGATTTTCGCGGACAGTCCGTCCGTGCCGGTTCTTACACTATGCGTTACGAAGTGTTGCCGAGTGATGGCAATCATCTCGGCGTAGCACCGTATCCGGATTTCGTTTTGCTCACCCCGATTGCCGATGATCCTGATCCGAACGCCACCTTTGATTTCGTCCAATTGATGGAGAAGAGCCGCGCCGCATCCAGGACATCCCATCCAGCGTCCTTCGAAATGTTGCCGCCGGAGAAAGGCGAGCCCGCCGTCACTCAAACTGACGACGGCTGGGTCGTGTTGCACGGGACGGTAACCACGGCTGACGGAAAGAAACTCCCTGTCGCGCTGGTGGTCAAAGGGTCGGCTACGTAAGGCCGACGAATAGTTCTGGTTTCAAACAAAAAATGGGGGCATCCGCCCGGATGCCCCTTCCCCCAGCTGTGACAGGAGAGTCACAAGGAACTTTTCATCAGCGGAGCCATGCGCTCAACGCTGCCTCCACGATAAAACATAACCGTGAATTGAGTATTGTTTTACTGTCATCCGCCGCAAAAGGGAAATCTATTTTTCTTATGCTTTCGATTAGTTTTTGTTTTGAGAAGTTTTCGCAGACAACCAGCCCTGTTCACCCTTGATCGGAGCACCCGAAAAAATATTTCTTTCGTGGAACCCTCGCCAGAGTCTCGGAAATCCACAAGTGTTGAATTTGTTGATGTATACAACAGGCTGATGCTTAATTTATTTACAGCCCCTAAGCCGTTGAAAACACAAAGTAACCCCCGGTTAACGCTCTCCCGCAGCCTAAGTCGCTGTTGAATTAATCAACACAACCTCGTCGCATGTTTCTGCTCCCACATTTTCGTTGACCACCTCTCGCCGCTCGTAACCAGCAACGTTTTCAGGTACTTAAGTCGCCGCTGAATTCCGCTGCAACGAATCTTTCAGGGTTGGCATGGCGAATGCATTTAGGAAAGGTGGCGAGCGGCCTCAGCAGCAAGCATCGCCAGAAATAGGAGAAACGCCATGACAGTCATTCTGGTACTTGCGACCTTCGTAGCATTCTTACTGATCGATCATTTCTTCTCGAAGAAGCCAGCAATTCAAGTTGCAGCACAGCCCGCGATCCCAAAGATTGCGGCAGCGACCGCCGAACCGCGGTTTGTTCCCACCTTGGTAGGTGGATTCCGGGTGCCTGAGAATCTTCGCTATCACCCCGGACATACCTGGGCGTTGAGCGAAAGTCCGAGCCTTGTGCGCATCGGGATTGACGACTTCGCCTCCAAGCTCATTGGCAAGATCGAGAGTGTTCAACTGCCGCAGCGTGGAACCTGGGTTCGCCAAGGCCAGAAGATCTGGAGCATCACGCGCAATGGCAAGAAGATCGACATGGTGTCGCCTATCGAAGGCAGCATCACCGACATCAACGACGAAGTGGTCAACAATCCCGAACTAGCGAAGAGCGATCCTTACGGCGAAGGCTGGATGGTGACCGTTCAGTCGCCCGACGCGAAAACGAACTATCGCAACCTGCTCGGCGGACAGCTTGCCCGCTGGTGGACAGAAGAAGCGGCCGGCCGTTTGCAGCAGAAGTTCGGTATGCCGATGCCGGCTCTTGCACAGGACGGCGGCGTGGCCGTTGACGATCTGACCGCCAACATGCCCGATGCCGACATCGAGAAGTTGAGCCACGAGTTCTTCCTCGCGTAACCGGTTTTGCGGGCTGAGGCCGCAACGGCGCCCAGGCCCAAAGAACCAAGCCGGCACGGGCGCCGGTGATATTCAAGGCCCCTGATGAATACGGCGCCGCTTCAAAAGCGGCGCCGATCTTCTTTTTAGGAATGTCTACGACTGCGTCCTGGCAATTGCCTCAGTTCCCGATTCCTCAGGCCAGACATTCAGCTCGTCGTAAATCTCACGCCACTGGTTGTGCACGAGATACCGCGAACCCAGCGCAAACGAGATCAGTCGCGCCAGCATCATCTCGTGCCGCGCATTCTTGTTGTAATGCTCGTCGATCAACTGCTCGATCGCTTTGATCTGGAATATTTCAGGTGGGAAGATCCCATCCCGCAATGCCGGTTGCAGGATCTCCGTCACCAACTCGGGCTCTGCCCGGAAATCTTCGTCCACGCGACGGAACTCCCTGTCCAGCGCTGGCCTCCGCCGCAATAGGTCATTCGTTTTGTCCCGCAACTTGCGCCCAGCGTAACGTGCCACCAGCTTCGCGTACTCGCGAGCGAAATTCGGATCGATGGGCTTTCCGCTATTGGTACAGGGCACATCTCGAATCGACGGGTAAGTGGTCGCGATCATCTGCTTGTAGACGCGTTGCTCCAGGCGGTCCATCGGACGAATCCCAAGCAGAAAATCCACCAGATCGTAGTCAAGATGCGGCGCCCGATTCTCGAACAGATATCGATCCACGCCGGGTGCCTGCCACGACCCCATCGGCTGCGTATTCTCAAACGCCCACACGTCTGCGATATCAAGCGGATGATCATTCCATACGCGGTTCACGCTTTCATCGAACCGCTCCACTAACTCACTGAAGGCTCTCTCAAAGCATTGCGGCGTGAACAAGCGCTTTGCCATCGGAAGCTTCGGCGCGATGTGCCGGTTAAAAATCGCGTCGCGTGCGCCCTGCCTCGTGCGGGCCATGAGCAATTCGCGCCACGTGTGCGAACCGCTGAACTCACCCAGCAACCCTGTAAGGACAATGTCGAAGTGTTGTCGAAACAGCGGATGGTAATGCAGTGACGTGACGTTGGAAAACGGGATAAGCCCTTCCGTTCTCCAGATCACGCCCGGGGCGTTCTTATACAAATACGCTCCGGGAGTACTTAGCGCGAAGTGCTGGAATCCCAGTCTCTTCGCCATCATTCCGGCATAGATCACGTCGCGAGATTCCGGCACCCCGAATGTGAACGATGGAATCGGCAGATGCCACGGACGAATCGCCGCGGCCACGGAACGGCTGTCGTATCCTCCGCTGAGGAAGATGCCCTTACGCATGTTGCCGCGCATGGCTCGGTCGACCGCACGGTCCAGCAATACACCGAATACAGTCGAATTCGTATGCAGGTCGTGGCGAGGAGCCGATTCGTTGTACTTGTATTGCCAGTAAGTGAAAGTGTTCAGACCCGACTCGTCTACCGTCAGGATTGTGGAAGGTCGAATCCGCTGATGGTCTCGCAGCCACATCCGGTCCGCAAAGTGCACCCCGTAAACGTACTGCTCCAGGAGTGCGGTTTCGTCATAAGTTGCGGGCGCATCATCGGCAGCCCGGATCGCCTTCACTTCTGTTCCAAACAGGAACTGGCCATTCGCGTACTTGTAGAACAGCGGTCGATAGCCATACCGGCCCGAAAAGACCGTCAACTTCCGTAGTTCACGGTCGTACAACACGATGATGAACAGTCCCCTGAATTCCAGGACAGCGGTATTGCCTCTCTGCATCAGCAATTGCAGACACATCTCCGCCGTCGTGTCCGGCGGAATGGAACTCTGCCATTTATTCCGGTGGGCAATTTTCAACTCTTCGGAGTTCGAGACGTCGCCATCCAGCCAGAGCACAAACCGGCGGTCATGGCTGAAAACCGGTTGCGGTCCATTCTCGAAGATGCCGCGGTCCAGCAACGTAGCGCCGAATCCATCGTCGCACCACGTGTAGCGATCGAACTTCACGCGTCGCACATCGATGCGTTCAGCCTGTCGTTCAACTACGGTTTGTATCTCGGACTTGCTCTTGGTGAGATCGAAGATCCCGGCTAGGTTCGGCATTGAGTTCTCGTGTTGCGTTCCATTTTTTCATGCCTCATCGCTCGAGGCAGAAATTACCGCTTCGGCGATGTTCATCAGCGTGGTGCGGACTTTACCGCATCATATCAACCGGCCCGAATACCCCGACTATTACTCCGGGGCATAGTACTTATACCTCCATAATCAGAACTTATAAATACCTGTTCTTCTTATGACCAAATGCCGTTTTAGTGACACCCTTCACACCGGAAAGTGACTCGAATCACGGCTATGTTTTGCCCTCCGAACGACACTGAGCTGTAACGAAGCCGGGGGAGGAATCCCCTTCCGCGACACGTGTGCGCAGGGGAAGTTTGCCCGGCAAAGATCCTGTGCGGAGGTGCCCCATGTTGCTCGCGTATCGCCTCGTGCGTCTCATCGAGACCCATGCCGACACCTTGGCGGACGGCGCACTGAAACTGCTCCAGCAGTCCGACAAAACGCGCGACTTCGCCAACATGGTACCGGCACAGGATTTCCGCAACGCCGTTTACGAAATCTACACCCATCTTGGTGAGTGGGTGCTGGGCAAATCCGAAGAAGACGTAGCTCGCCGCTACACCGAGATCGGCCGTCGTCGCGCCTCCCAGGGAGTTCTCCTCAGCCAGTTGAACTGGGCGATCGTGATCGCCCGCGAGAACCTTTGGGAGTTCCTGAAAGCGGAGGACAGCCTCGAACGTCCCACCGAGGTGTTCGGCGAACTCAGATTGCTGCAAATGCTTGAGACGTTCTTTGATCGCGCTATTTTTTACGCGGCCGTCGGTTACGAGCAGTACAAGGCAGCGCATTCGGAAGTGCATGCGGATTGAATGAGAGCGGGGGCAAGTCGTGTCGAATTGGATAGAGGAATACAAACGCAAGTTAATGAAGGCCAGCGACGCCGTGCGTTGCGTCGAGTCCGGCATGCGGGTTTACATCCACGGAGGATGTGCGGAACCCGAAACACTCGTCGAGGCCTTGATGGAGCGTGCTCCCTTCGTCCGCGACGTCGAAATTGTCCACATGCTCACCTTCGGCACCGCCCCGTACGTGACGCCCGAAATGGTCGGCCATTTCCGCCACAATGCAATGTTTATCGGCGGAAACGTGCGCGATGCCGTCAATGAAGGCCGTGCCGATTACACGCCCGTCTATCTCAGCGAAATCGAAGGACTCTTCGAAAACGGTGAACTCCCTCTCGATGTCGCCCTCATCGAAGTCTCGCCGCCCGATTCGCACGGATACTGCTCACTTGGCATCGGCGTGGACACCACCATGACCGCCACTCGCCTCGCCAGGTTCGTCGTAGCCCAGGTCAACGACCAGATGCCGCGTACCTATGGCGACAGCTTCATCCATGTCAGCAAGATCTCGGCCTTTGTCGAAAGTTCGCGGCCGCTCTGCGAAATGCCGAAGGAAGAACCATCCGAGTTGCAGCGCGCGATCGCCAGGAATGTGGCTAGCCTCATCGAAGACGGTGCCACCCTCCAGATGGGTATCGGCGGAATCCCCAGCGCGGTTCTTCCTTACCTCATGGACCGCAAGGATCTCGGCATTCACAGCGAGTTGGTCGGCGATAACGTGATCCCGTTGATCGAAGCTGGTGTCATCACCGGACGCGTGAAGAGCCTGCTTCCCCGGAAGATCGTCCTCGGTTTCGTCCTCGGCACGCGAGAGATGTTCGAGTACGTGGACAACAACCCCATCTTCGAGTTTCGCACTACCTCGTTCTGCAATGATCCGGCGCTCATCGCCCGGAACGACAAGATGGTCGCCATTAACTCGGCGCTCCAGATCGATCTCACCGGCCAGGTATGCTCCGACTCCATCGGTAACAAGTTCTACAGCGGCATCGGCGGGCAGGTCGACTTCCTCCGTGGAGCCTCCCGTTCCAAGGGTGGCAAGCCGATCATCGCGATCTCATCCACTGCGAAGCACGACACCGTTTCACGCATTGTCCCCATGCTGAATCCCGGAGCGGGTGTGGTGACCTCCCGCGGGCTTATTCGTTATGTCGTCACCGAATACGGCGTCGCGTACCTGCATGGCAAGAACATCCGTCAGCGCGCCGAAGCTCTGATTTCAATTGCTCATCCCAAGTTTCGAAATGAACTGTACGAGTACTGCGAGCGCACCGGTTGGTGTCAGCGTCAAACCGCCGACACGCTCGCCGTCGCGAGGTGAAGAATGGCAGTAAAAGGTAGCGTAACCATTAACACCGACGAGTGTAAGGGCTGCGGACTTTGTGTGGAGTCTTGCCCACCGAAGAAGCTCCACCTCGCGGAAGGTCTCAACCAGTACGGCATTCACCCCGCTGTGTATGCCGGAGAAGGCTGCACCGGATGCGGCATCTGCTTCTACTGCTGTCCGGAGCCGGGCGCGATAACCGTTTATCGCGAACAGGCCGTCAAAAAAGCCCCGGAGGTCGACTATGCGACAGTTGTGTAAGGGCAATGTCGCCATCGTGAAAGGCGCCGTCCTCGCCGGATGTCGCGCTTACTATGGATATCCCATTACGCCGGCCAGCGAAATCGCTGAATACGCGGCGCTTTATTTGCCGCAGGTTGGCGGCACATTCGTGCAGGCAGAATCGGAAGTTGCTGCCATCAACATGGTGTACGGCGCTGCCGCTGCCGGCGAGCGCGTAATGACCGCTTCTTCCGGACCGGGCATGAGCCTTATGCAGGAAGGCATGTCGTACATCGCCGGTGCCGAACTGCCCTGCGTCGTCGTTGACGTCGTGCGTGGCGGGCCCGGTCTCGGCAACATCGCCCCCGAACAAAGCGACTACTCCTGCATCGTGAAGGGTGGAGGCCACGGGAACTATAAAAATCTTGTTCTGGCGCCCGCTTCCGTTCAGGAGATGGCGGACCTCACGATGCTCGCTTTCGAGCTTGCCGACCGTTATCGCAACCCGGCCGTCATTCTCACCGACGGATTCGTGGGCCAGATGATGGAGACCATTGGACTCGAAGTCAGCGAGCACGAAGTGCCTTCGAAGCCTTGGGCCGTAATGGGCACACCGGAAACGCGCAAGAACCTGGTTTCGTCCATCTACCTCGAACCTGATGAGTTGGAAGCTCACATCCGTAAGCTCGAAGCCAAGTATCGCCTGGCCGAGCAACTCGAGCAGCGCTTCGAAACCTACATGGCCGAAGACGCCGAGATCCTGCTCGTCGGCTATGGCATCGTTTCGCGCGTGTTGCGTTCCACCGTGGAACAGGCTCGAGCTCAGGGCCTGCGCGTCGGACTTTTCCGCCCGATCTCGTTGTGGCCGTTCCCGTCGAAACCGCTGGCCGAGTACGCTTCGCGTTGCCGCTTTGTTCAGGTCGTCGAAATGTCGACCGGACAGATGCTGGAAGACGTGAAGCTGGCCATCAATGGCCGCACGCCCATTGAGTTCTACAACCGTGTCGGTGGCAATGTCCCGACCGCGGAAGAGATCCACACACAACTGCTGGCGCATGAAGCGGCTCACGTATAGCCGTCGCGAAAAGGGAGGCAGCTTTGTCGGAATTTCAGATTACTCACAGTAAATCGCCGCTCTTTTACGATCATTACGAGCGGAAGGCGGAACTTCAACACCAGACGCACTATTGTCCCGGTTGCGGCCACGGTATCGCCCATAAACTGATCGGCGAGGCGTTGCAGGAGCTCGGCGTTCAGGACGACACCATCTTCGTCAGTCCGGTCGGCTGCTCTGTTTTCGCCTACTACTACTTCGATACCGGCAACGTGCAGGCCGCTCACGGCCGCGCCCCCGCGGTCGCAACCGCCATCAAGCGTGCGCACCCGGACAAGATGGTCATCAGCTATCAGGGCGATGGCGACCTTGCCGCCATCGGTACCGCTGAGATCATTCATGCCGCAAATCGCGGTGAGAACATCACCGTCTTCTTCGTGAACAACAATATCTACGGCATGACTGGCGGCCAACTCGCGCCCACCACAATGGTCGGCGAGAAGAGCACCACCAGTCCATGGGGACGCCGTCCCGGCAACGAAGGCTTCCCTATCCATGTCGCTGAATTGCTGTCTACGCTCGAAGCTCCCGTCTACATCGAGCGCGTGGCGCTGAACGACCCCAAGAACATCATGAAGGCCCGCAAAGCAATCCGGAAAGCACTTGAGCTTCAAAAGAACAAAGCCGGATTCTCGCTGGTCGAAATCCTCTCGCCCTGTCCCACTATCTGGAAGAAAGATCCAGTCGTCGCTCGCAATTGGATCACCGAAAAGATGATTCCGCAGTTCCCTCTGAACACCTTCCGCGACAGGAAGGCGGACATCCCTGTCATCCCCGTGCCGCAGCGCCCGATCGCCGAGGCCATCGAGATCGCGGATGATGGCGTCAAGGCACCACGCGCAAAACATAAGACCCGTGACGTGAAGATCAAGTGCGCTGGGTTCGGCGGGCAAGGCGTACTTACACTCGGGATCCTCCTCGCCGAGATGGGAATGCGCGAAGACCTCGAAGTTTCGTGGCTGCCTTCGTATGGTCCGGAAATGCGCAGCGGCAGCGCCCACTGTCATGTGTGCCTGTCACACGAGCGCATTGGATCTCCGCTCATCTCCTCACCCGATGTGCTCGTGGCGATGAACGAAATCTCTCTGCGCAAATTCGCTCCACAAGTCGCAGCAGGTGGAACGATTCTCTACAACCGCGACTCGTTGCCACCAGACTTCTCTGCTCCGCAGGCTCGCATTATCTGCATTCCTGCCTCGGAGATTGCGGACAAACTTGGCAGCGCCAAGGTGCAGAACGTCGTAATGCTCGGAGCTCTGCTCGAGGAAACCGAGTGTCTGCCCTTGGATATGGCGGAAGCTGTACTCAACTCCACCGTGAAACGCAAAGAGTTCATGGAAATGAACCGGAAGGCCCTTGCTGCGGGCCGCCAATTCATTGACGACCAGGTTCGCGTCGGTGCCGTTTCGCAACCCGACGGGTTCGCCTACTAACAAAACTGATATTCACTGAGCCCTCGCCAATGCGAGGGCTTTTTCTACGTAACTGTTCCGGTCCGCAAAGCGGTCTTCGGCAACTTGCCCCACGAACACGAGTGCAAGCAGCAGCGGAAGCCAACACTCCTCCCGGCTGCTTGCGCATTTCGGTCAGGCGCACGCCACCTATTCCTGTAGCTAACCGTCCTACAAGTAACCCCAAAAAAGAGGAGTGACTATGGAACGCAACAATGGACTCATGTTGCTGGCCGGACTGGCTATTGGCGCGGGAGCGATGGCGCTGATTGATCCCGGCCGCGGAGCACGACGCCGATCATGGCTCAGAGACAAACTCTCCCGCGGTGCACACAGCTCCAACCGGCAGATCGACAAAAAGGCACGGCATATTCGGAACGAGGCTTTCGGAGCAATCTCCGAAAGGAAGGCTCGTTTATTCAACCGGCACGTTCCCGACGAAATTCTCGAAGAACGCGTGAAAGCGCAGATCGGTCACGTGCTTTCGCATTGCAGTGTTGACGTCCGTGCGCACGGTGGGCACGTAACCATTGAAGGTCCGGTGCTGCGCGGAGAGCGGCAGAAGATCGCAGACCGATTGGATGTTACCAGGGGAGTTCGCAGCTACGATCTGTTCGTTCGCGAGCACGACAGCGACGAAGGTCTTCCGAGCTTGCAGGGAGCCTCGCGCTTTCAGAGGAGAGCTGGATAGAAACCATACCGGGCGGGCCTTGTGCTCGCCCTACTTCTTCGCCATCTTCTCGGCTTGCTTCTTGGTCGTGGAGCGGATCGCTTCTGCTTCAATGTAGATTCCCTGCTCCCGGAGTGCCTTAATCTCAGCCTTGTCCAGTTTCCATTTCTTCTTCATTTCGTAGGTACTCGGGACGCGGCGAATCGTAGCGCTGATGTCTACCGTTTCATCCTCTGCCAACGCTGGCTTGCTGCCCAAGGCCACCACGAGTAGCCGGTTCCCGCGGGGACCAGCCGCGTAGTACACATTGTCCGTGGGACCCGCCTCAAGCTTCACGTCGTTCAGGTACACGATGTAGTTCGCGATCTGATCCGGCTCGTAATCGTTCAACAGCGACCCGAGTTGCGAAGGCGTGTTGATCGCACGTGCCGTGACCTTCGAATCCTCCATGGTCTTCTTGATCAGCAAGTAGCCTGAATAAAACGCAACGACGGAAAGCACCAGGAACACCGCCGCGGCGATCGCCAGTGCCTTGCGGCTGCGCAGGTACTCGTACCGCCACTGCTGAATCCGCGATAAGTCCATGTGGGGTTGGATGCGGGTTCGTAAGTTTGCGGAGCTGCTGAAGCTTACTGCAAAGAAAAGGCCGCGGTCCTCCCGCGGCCTTTCGGCTTCCGACTTTCAGTACTGCTTAACGCCTACGCGCGCTCTTCTTCTTTGCTGCTTTTTTCGCTCCGCCCTTTTTTGCGGCTTTCTTCGGAGCCTTCTTGGCTACCTTCTTTGTTCCGCCTTTTTTGGCTGCTTTCTTGGCTGGCTTCTTCGCTGCCTTCTTTGCGGCTTTCTTCGGCGCAGCCTTTTTCGCGGCCTTCTTGGCAGCTTTCTTCGGAGCCGCCTTCTTCGCGGCTTTCTTGGGAGCGGCTTTCTTGGCCTTCTTCGGAGCAGCGGGCTTAGCTGGTGGCGCGGCCGCCGGCGCAGGTTCTTCTTCGGGCTCGGGTGTCACTACCGTCTCGGTGGATACGCTCTCGCTGATCGTCCCCGCTACAGGTTCCTCGTCCTCTTCCTCTTCTTCGTCTTCAAATTCTTCTTCTTCGTCGAGGTTATCGTCGTACATATCGTTATCGCTGAATTCGTCCATATCATCATCGCGACCGTACAGGGTCTCGTCGTAGAAACTCATCTTTCCTCCTGGTTGTTAGCGCACTCGGAGTCACAGCTGCGAGCTTGGCTGCACAAAAACAAAGACCAATACTGCGAAAATCGGCGCGGATTATAGCACACGGAAATTCGCCCCGACTAAGTCAAACCTAGCCTAATCCAGAACATAGTCATTCATGAATTTTTATTTCGGGAATGGGATGATTACTGTCCTGTTTTCACAATGAGAACGTCACCGGCGTGCAACATCCTTCCGGATTTCGCGTTCGCCTTTCGCAGTGCCTGAACCGTGGTGTTGTAGTCCTCCGCGATGGACGTCAGCGTTTCGCCCGGACGAACTTTGTGACGAATCGTTTTGTTTCCAGTCTTCTCGCTTGCCTGTAAGCTGCTCTTTTTGCTGGACTTAGCCTTGCTATGCTTCGCCAATGCGGGAGCAGGATCTGCTGCGGTTGCTGCGGCAGTGGGCCGATAAATCTTCAGGACCCTGCCGGCCCTCAGCGTGTTCCCTTTCAACCCGTTCCACCGACGCAACTTCTCAACTGGGACGCTGAAGTCGTCTGCGACCGAAAGTACCGTGTCGCCCCGGCGCACTTTGTACCGCGTCGGTTTCTTCGAGAAGGCAAGTGCGGAACTGGCCTTGCGCGGGGCTACCGGGATGATCAGCCGCGTGTTTGTAGACAGTTCGTCTTCCGCCGCGATGTTGTTGACCTCGGCTATCGCAGACGTTGTGGTTCGGTACTGCTTCGCAATTTCCGACAACGTCTCGCCGGAGCCGACCTTGTGGTACCGCCACCACACGCGCATATCGCGCGGGATAGTGGCGATTACCTGCTGAAACTTCTCGGAGGTCCCGGCCGGCAGGCGCAGATCGTAGGTGCCGTCCTTCGGGGTGGTCATCCGGAGAAGGGCGGGATTCAGGTCTTGTAGGGTGCTCAGCGAACTGTCCACGCACTCGGCCACCAGGCGGAGGTCCACCGGATAATCGACCCTGACCGTGTCGTAGTTCATCGGCGGGTCGGGGACGAGATGATCGAGTCCGTATTGCGTGGGGTTCTTGGCCATGATGGTGAAGGCCAGGATGATGGGGACGTAATTCTTGGTCTCGCCCGGCAGGACGTTGCGCTTGTAGAGTTCCCAGAAGTCGGCGTAGCCGGTGCGCTGGACGGCGCGCTGGACGTTACCAGGGCCGGAATTGTAGGCCGCCATGGCGAGATACCAATCGCCGAACTGCTTGAATAGGTCCTTCAGGTGGCGCGCTGCGGCGCGGGTCGCCTTTTCAGGATCCTGGCGCTCGTCGAGCCACCAGTTACGTTCCAACCCGTAACCGCTCGCGCGGCTGGCCATGAACTGCCACATGCCGCGCGCTCCCGCGTGCGAGAGCGCAACCGGATGGAATCCGGATTCCGCTTCGGCGAGGTAGATGAGGTCCTGCGGTACGCCTTCTTCGGCGAGGATGCGGCGGATCATCGACTCGTAGCGTCCGGCGCGAGTCAGCGCGCGTTCCAAAGTTCCGCGTCCGCGGCTCGAGTAGAAGTTGATGTAGCTGGCAACGTAATCGTTTAGAACGAGCGGCAGATCGGACTTGGTGCTGCGAACTTCAATTTCCGCCTTGGCCTTGATGTTCGGATCCACCGGGAAGGTGGCTTCGTTGGCTTCGTCGATAGGAGCGGGTTCGGCGGCTTGGGCGGTGAATCCGTCGCCCTGCTGGAGGGCGTGCATTTCTAGTGTGTTGACGGCTTCGACGATTTTGTCGAATTCGTCTTCGAGGCGCTCATCGGAGCGGACGCCCTCGGGATAGGAGAGGAGCGTGTCGAAGGCGCGATCGAAATTGTCTTTTGCGCGGTCGAGGTGGCCGGCCCGATAGGCGGCTTGTCCCTCCCGGAACTCCTTCTCGACCTGGGCGATCAGGACCTCGACGGGGTCCGTTTTGGGAACCAGCTTTTCCTGGATCTTAGGCTGGGAGGGCTGGGCGGTGGCGGAGAGGGTGGGCGCGACGGCCTTTGGCGGCGGCTCGGCCGACTTCTTCGTCGTCTTAGAGGGTTCGCAGGCAGTCAGCCCGATCAGGGCAGCACCGGCGAATATCCATGAAACAAAACGAGAACCCATTCTCTCGCGGCCTTCTACCCCAAAACTAACCCACGACCTGTAAGACGCAGTACTCGGGAAATCGTACTATCGGGTTGTCCGCAGGGTCAATGCAACGAACGACTTAACAGGCATTGTCCGCTAAGGCACTGCCCTTTGGGTACAGCCTGGAAGCCTGCAAATGCGGACTGCTGGTTCAGATGCAAAGAAGATCGCGAGTTGTTGTTAATTGGTGGTCAGTTCGGCGACGGCAGGACCGGCCTGCGCGGAAAATTGTGGGTACCCCCTCCCCCCTCCCCGAGTTAGAAAACAAACGACTTACACGACGGACTATGAAAACAAAGGACTTATAAGTTGATGGTTCTAAAACCACTTACGTTATAGATTTGATTCTAAAGGACTTGCGAGTACCACAATATGTTGTATCGGGTCGTCGGTTTCCGGCTGTCAAAAAGACCGAGTACAGAGGTCCTTCGGCTCCGCCTCAGAATGACAACCCCGCTCCGGGTCAGAATGACAAAGACCAAGTACAGAGGCTCTTCGGCTTTGCCTCAGAACTCAGAATGACAAAGAACGAAAACCATCTACAAATTCAGAATAGCAATTTGGGTGGGGGCATCATGCCAGCTTTCTGAGAAATATATTTGCCGCTGAATCAGTGACTTACGTGGAAAGCGGAGCTTTGACCCCCTTGACACCGGTTTTCCCAAAGCGGGCCGCGGATGTCTCGTCTTTTTCAGGCACCGTGATAAAGGTCGTGAGAGGCGGTCGTTAGTCGTCAGGTTTTTGTCGTTGGCTAAACGGGAGGGCCAGACGTAGTCGGACCGCGCTCCCACGTGGCTGCTTTAGCGAGGCTGTTAAGATTTTCGATATGGAAAAAGAGATTCGAGACGCACTGGTGGCGATCACGGAACAACTGATCGCGTTGACGGAGAAGACGTACGAGGCCGAAGAGAAGGCGCATGGGGTGTACGCGTTTGTGTCGAGGCGGCATCCGAACATTCGGGAAGAGTACGACATCGCGGTGAACGCGAGCGGGATACGCGAGGCGCGGGAAGAACACGTACGGCAGTTGAGGGTGTTGGTGGAGAGGTTGAAGGGGTAACCTTGTGGGCGGGACGCCCGCAAGACAGCCGGCGAGACGCCGGCGCTACTTTTCAATTTTCGGAACCCACCGGAATATCACCGCCGATAAGGCGCTCTTGTGATATGAATCCTGCGCATGAAACAGTTGCGCGAGTTTCTCCGTCATCAGTACATCGGGGCAATCGTCATAGGGCTGCTGGCATACCAAGGGTTATCGGCTTTCCTGTCTGCTGTTGTCACGCCGCTTATAGTCCTAATGGGAAACTACGGCAGATCCACAAGTGTGCTCGGAAGCGAGCAGCCAGCGATGGACCTGCTGCAACTGGTGCCGAACATCGCGCGCGGAGTTGTCACGCTTGCACTCGCATACTTACTGCTTCGCTGGTTGTATAGTGCGCCGAAAGCAGAGCCTCTGGCTGAGCCGGAGACAGTCGAGGAATGAGAACCCGCGTGTTGCCTGAACTCTTACGGGACACACACATCGGCGCAATCATCGTCGCTCAATTCATTGCTGCCGCACTTCAAGCAACTCTGCGTGTAATCGAGGAACCACTCGTATGGGCGCTTTTCCAGATCATCAATTGGTTCTCATTCAAAGCTGTGCGCGGTAATTTTACGACCTACGACGAGCGCCTTGATTGTGTGCCCATGCTCGGCTGGATTATGAATGCCGCTGTCTTGCTGGCCGTTGCGTACCTGATTGCCGCGTGGGTTTACACGCCGAGGAAGCGAGTGGAGCAGTAGGTGTTCTTACACGCCGATGGTAGTCCGGCCCTTTCAAAAGAGGAAAGGACCGGGCACCCGGCGCTTACGCCCTTGCCGGATTGTGTCGCCCCTGAAGGGGCTCGGCAGACTCTGGCGTACACCTGTCCCAAGGCTTACGCCTTGGGCTCTGTTTGTATCACCTCGCCTGATGGCGAGGTTTATTCCTAAATTCCCATTCTGGTTTTCCAACTCCGGAACAACTGAACGATCCTGTTGCGATTCAGCCACTCTGGAATACAATGCGCGGCATGTCCCGTCCCGCTGGCGTTACGGTTATCGCGACGTTCTCTCTTCTCGGATCATTGCTGCTGTTTGGCCTGAGCGTGTTGATGTTGTTGGTGTACTTGTTTGCTCCCATGCTTCGGTCGAACGTCAACACCAGCGCTGCACCGCCGCAGGCGGCCTTCCTTGTGTCATTTTTCTTTCTGCTCGCGCCTGCGGTGTGGGGTTTAACGAGTTCCATCGGACTCTACCGGTCAAAGCGGTGGGCGCGAATTTCGACCTTAATCTTCTCAGGCATTCTGATCTTCATGGGCGTTCTCACGCCGCTGTTCCTGCTGGCTATCCCTCTGCCGGAAACGCCGCGAGCCGACCCGGCCATCATGTCCAGGCTGAAAGTCTTCCTCACTGTGTTCTACCTGCTGCTGGCGTCGATCGGCGCGTGGTGGATGATTTATCTGACACGCCCAAAGGTGAAAGAGTGCTTTATGACCGGGGTCGCGCAAGGTGAGCCGTCGCGGCGTCCGACCAGCGTGTCCGTGATCGCCTGGATCATGATCGTGAGCGCATGTTTTGTCCCCATCAATCTGGTCATGAGCCTCCCAGCGATGATCTTCGGATCAGTGGTTACGGGTTGGTACGCGAAAGTCCTGATGATTCTCTATTCAGCGGCATTGCTCTTGGGTGGCATAGGATTGCTGAAACTGAATTCGTTCGCCCGCAACTTCACGATTGGGTATTTTCTGTTCGGGATCGTGAACGGATTGGTTTCCTACTTTCGGCCTGGTTCCGAGGAGCGGATGAGGCAATTGCTGGAAGCAATGCCCGCGTCGTTCCAGACTCCAAATCCGCCCAGCTTTAATCCTTTTATTTTTTCGATGATGATGATCCCTTTGATGTTGGTACCGGTCTACTTCCTCGTCAGGAACAGAAGAGCATTCGAACCGGTATCGGTCCCACCGCCTCCACCTGCTGCTGCGGACTGATAAACTGGCGCCCTGATGAGGAGCGTCTAGATGAAGTTGAGACTCTGCGTCCCTTCCGCAACAATTGTCTGTTTTCTCCTGTTGACCACTACTCTTTGTGCTCAAGATTCCCGTCCTGACAGTGCTCAGACTCAGACGAAAACTGTCAGCGGCCAGAAGGTGAAGAAGCCCGTGAAACCCAATGACCGTCCGTTCCGTCTCTACAATCCGTCGACGATGCCAAAGCCGGTGGCCACCTACTCTCATGTGGCGGAGATCACCGGCGGGAAGCTGGTGTATATCGCCGGGCAGGTTGGCAACGACATGTCAGGGAACCTGGTGAGCACGACGGATTTCCGCGCCCAGGTGGAGCAGGTGTTCAAGAACCTGAAGGCCGCCGTGGAAGCCGCCGGCGGCGACATGAGCAGCATGGTGAAGATGAATTATTACGTGGTGGAGGCGGTGGACGCGAAGGAGATGCCGGCGATGCGGGAGATTCGCGACAAGTACATCAACGTGGAAAACCCTCCGGCGAGCACGTTCGTGGTGGTGAAGAGGCTGGCACGACCAGAGATCCTGGTGGAAATTGAGGCGGTGGCGGTAGTTAAGTAAGTCATCAATGCGCCGAAAATGGCGCGCGACTGTCGGAATACGATGAGAAATTGAACAACCGCGACGGTGGCGGAAGCTGACGTGTCGCTATTCCTTTGACACGGGATAGTTCGAGGGATTTACTGCAAAGAGAGAGTCTCCCCGAGCATGCGCATCCTTACAGTTGACGACAACGAAGCCCATGTTTATGCGCTGACGCGCATACTGGAGCACAACGGTTTCGAAGTGTTTTCGGCTCACAACGCCAAGGACGCTTTGGAGATTGCGCGTCGGGAGCATCCCACGGTAGCGCTGCTGGATATCTTCCTGCCCGACAAGAACGGGTTTGAGCTTTGCGCGAGTTTACGATCCGATCCGCAGACGAAAGACATTGCGGTGATTTTCCACTCGGCAACGGCGAACACCGCATCCGCACGGGATGAAGCGGACCTGGCGGGAGCTTCGGCGTTCCTTACCTACCCGATCGACCCGGATGACCTGCTGATCGTAGTAAGAGGCGCAGTGGAACGCGCACGCGAGCGGCGCAGGACGCGAAAGAATCTCCCCAACTAAGAGCTGGCGATAACCGGGAAGTGGATTCCCCAAAATCCCGTGGCCTCGTCGACGAACTCCACACCATAGGTGTGAGTTCCGGCGGCCGCGCTGACGTAGCTGACGACGCGCGCCTGCGCTTCCGCGCGCTGGGCGTTGCGGAGGCTGAGGACGGCACCGACGGCAACCTGGTAGGACATGGAGACGGTGGCACCGAAATAGTTGAGTCCAGTGGCTTTTGCCGTGGCGTTGAATTTCTGGCCGAGTCGATCGGTACCGGAGATACCGACTTTGAGCATCATGCCGATACGGGGCGTGCGGCGTTTGGTCGTGGTGGCGGTACGGCCAAAGAGGGAGTTTGAGGTCGCCATATGCGGCACATCATCGAAGATGCCGGGACGAACGGCAAATTACCCACGGCCATGTTACCGATTGGGAAAGGTAACCAGAGGGCGACTGCGAATAGGAGAATGAAGCAAAACAGTGATTCGGCAGGGGTTGTGCAGATCTTCCCTGCCGAACATGATGTTCCCCTTAGTGAACGGCCTTTTCCCAATCCTTCAGGAATTGCGCCAGGCCCTTGTCGGTCAATGGATGATTGAAGAGCGCGTCGAGGACCTTGAAGGGCAGCGTGCCGACGTCGGCTCCGGCTTTGGCGGCTTCGACGACGTGCATGGGATGACGCAGCGAGGCGGCAAGAATCTGAGTCTCGAAACCGTAGTTGTCGTAGATCTGGCGGATGTCGCGAATGAGTTGCATGCCGTCCCAGGAGATGTCGTCGATGCGTCCGACGAAGGGGCTGACGTAGGTGGCGCCGGCCTTGGCAACGATGAGTGCCTGCGAGGCGGAGAAGCAAAGGGTCATGTTGACCTTAATGCCTTCGGACGCCAACTGCTTGCAGGCCTTCACGCCCTCCTTGGTGGTGGGTAGCTTGATAACACCGTACTCGCTCCACTTGGCGTACTCACGGGCTTCCTTGAGCATCGCGTCTTTCGTGGTGGCGGTGACTTCAATGCTCACCGGGCCTTTCACGATGTTGCAGATCTCGATGATGGATTCCTTGAAGGGCTTGCCTGCCTTGGCAACGAGCGACGGATTGGTGGTGACACCGTCGAGGATGCCCATGGCTTCGGCTTCGCGAATTTCGCTGATTTCTGCTGTGTCTACGAAGAATTTCATTACGTACTCCCGATAGAGTTACTCGTCTGCTACTGAGTTGCGAAGGGTCCCGATACCTTCTACTTCGACTTCGACGCTGTCGCCGGCGAGGAGAGGACTGACGCCTGCGGGCGTTCCGGTGGCAATCACGTCACCGGGAAGAAGAGTCATAGTGTTCGCTATATATCGGATGATCTGATCGAGCGGGAAGATGAAGTCTTTCGTGGAACCATGCTGGCGAACTTCGCCATTCACCCGGCACTCGACGGTGACTCCGGCCCAGGGATCGAGCTCGTCGGTGATGACAGGGCCGACGGGACAGAACGTGTCGAAGCCCTTGGCGCGGGTCCACTGGTCGTCCTGCTTCTGGAGATCGCGGGCGGTGACGTCGTTTACGCAAGTGTATCCGTTGATATAGGGGCGGACGTCTTCGTCATCTCGGAGCTTATAGCAGCGCTTGCCGATGACGACGCCGAGTTCGGCCTCGTGGTCCACACGCTGAGAGATGGCGGGTCGACGGATGACTTCGCCTGGTCCGATAACGGACGAAGGAGGTTTGCTGAAAATGAGCAGCTTGGTGGGAACTTCGTTGCCGAGTTCCTTCGCGTGATCACGGTAGTTGCGTCCGACGCAGATGATCTTCGACGGCAGCACGGGCGCGAGAAGACGGGCGCTCTCGAGCGAAACGGGATCGATGCGCTCGGTGTGAGAGTCTTCGTCGGGAAGGGCGGATTCGCCCGGAAGAAAGATGCGGGTGATGGAGTCGCGTCCGGCGAGGGATTCCACGAGTCCATATTGAGAAGAACCGTTGTGTATGAATAGACAGTAGCGCATGAGTGGATGCCGCGAATCACGCAGTGTAATGCACGCGGGGGCGCGCAGCAATGGCGAGTGAGCGCGAGCGGCATGGTACTCTGATGGGCTTCGATGAAACTGTGGACTTCTATTGCGGTGCTGGCGGTGATGTGGATGGCGGGGTGTGCTTCGCCGGGCGCGCCACAACCGCCATCGCTGCGAATTCCGGCTCCGGTGAGTGACCTGGCGGCAACGAGAAAAGGCGAGAACGTGCTGCTGACGTGGACACCCGCAACGCAGACAAGCGATGGGGAGAATATCCGGCAGGCGGGAAAGACGCTGGTGTGCCGCTCGTTGACGCAAGCGGCGATGGTGCAATGCGGAACCCCGGTGGCGACGCAGGATACGCAGGTCGAGCACTACACGAAGGAAGCGATGGTGTCGCGGCAGGATGCGACGGACACGCTTCCGGAATCGGCAATGACGCAGAACCCGACGGGCTTTGCGACGTATGCGCTGGAGGATCAGAATCCGCGGGGGCAGTCGGCTGGACTTTCGAACCAGGTACGCGTGCCGTTGGCACCAACGTTGCCAGCACCGGCAGGCGTGGAAGCGAAGGTGGTGAGCGAGGGCGTGCAACTGGGTTGGACGGATCCTAACGCTATTCCGCGGAATGCGGCGCTGAGTTTCCTGTACCGGGTGTTCCGTCGATCGGAAGAGGGGAACAAGCCGGAAGTGATCGTGGGAGAGGTGGCCATCGAAAATGCCCACCCGGAACTTCTCGATCGGAACATTGAGTGGGGACAGAAGTATCTGTACCGGATTGCGCCGATCACGCGGGTGGAGCAGACGAGGGGAGAGGCCATCGAAGTGGAGGGCGACGATTCGCCCATCGTGATGGTGGAAGCTGTCGACAGGTTTGCGCCGGAAGCGCCGAGTGGGTTGCAGGCGGTGTTCTCAGGTCCCGGGCAGAAGCCGTTTGTCGATCTGACGTGGGCTCCAAACCTCGAGGCGGACCTGGCGGGATATAACGTGTATCGGCGGGAAGGCGGTGCGCAGGCGGTGAAGATTAACGCCGAAGTGGTGCCGACGCCGTCGTTCCGTGATGCGAATGTGCAACCCGGGCGCGAATACTTCTACTCAGTGGCGGCGGTGGATGCCCGCGGGAATGAGAGCGCCAAGTCCGAAGAGACGAGTGAAAAGGTTCCGCAATAAAAAGGACAGGCAGCGCGAAGCCGCCTGTCCCGAATAACTACTTCCGTGAGCTAGTTTCCCTGATCATGAACCACAACAACGTCCGCAGAAGCGGTGGACGTGTTGCCAGCCTGATCGACCAGCGTTGCCATGACGTGATAGAGACGACCGTCGAGGTCTTCTCCAAGACGCCGGGCTTCGAGTTCGAGGATCTCCGCCCAGCTTGCGGACGCGCCATTCAGCGAACGCGAAGGAATCGCGAGCGGAGCGCCATATTCATCGGTGACCGTGTAGGTGATCTGGGCAAGGCCGGAAGTGGCGTCGGCGCCGGTGGCGGAGAACGTCACCGGAACCGGTTTGCCGTTCGGAGGCCAGATCACGCCGGGTGCAGCCGAGAAGGTGAGCGTGGGAGCGGTCTTGTCGATCAGAACGGTGAAGTCTCTCGTCTGCTCGACGTTGCCCGCACGATCCACCGCAGCGTACTGCACGGTGTTGGTCCCGTCGGTGCTGATGGTGAAGGGACCGGAGTAGGTTTGCCAGCCACCACCGTTGATGGAGTACTGGATTTTCTCGACGCCAGTGCAATCGTCGGTGGCACCCATGGTGACGGTGACGTCACCGGTGTACCAGCCGTTGTTGCCGTTGGGAGCCGCAGGCGCCAAGTCGACGGTAGTAACTGGAGCCGAGGCTTCCGCATGCATGTCGGCAACGGAAACGGCGCCGGCGACTACGCTCGTTTTGCAAGCCCACAGCGCTTCTTCGCCAAGTTGGGCCTTGGCGATGTACTGACCAGGCTCGAGATCGACGCCGCCATAGAAGCCGCCGCCATCGGTGGCAGTGGTCTTCTGCCCTGCCGCGTCGACGCGTTGGATGGTGACATCCGCGGTGTCGAGCGGAGTGGTGTCAGCGCGCTTGGCGAAGCCCATCAGGTGGCCCTTCGTCGGAGCGGTCTTCCAGGGAAGATTGGGCATGGTCGGCCAGTCGGCGAAGATGCCGAACGGATACAGGCCCTTATCTTCATACGGGGTTGATGCGTCCGCAGAGAGACCGGTTCTCAAGCCGGCCGCGAAGTCCACGAATGAACGCAAGGGCGTGTTCTGCCCGGGCGGAATCGAGAACGGGTTCGCGGTAACGGCAACGTTGGTCGTGGCCATGGAGTAGAGGTTCACGCCGATGACGCTGTTGCCGGCCGCAGATGGCTCAAGCGAACGGCGAATCTGGCGCAGTGAGCCTTCCACGGCATTCAGGTAAACCGCCACACCGATCATCGCCGAGCGATTGTACTGGTGGTTCTTGGTCCACTCATTCCAGGTGTTGAACATGGGCACGTTGGAAGCAGTGTGCTCGCGCTTGTAGTTCATGGGGATGGCGATGTCGAGGATGCCCTCCTCCGTCCATGAACGCCAATCCTGATACACGCGCCAGTAGGCTTCCGCAGAGGCCCAACCGCTTTCGGTCGTCGGACCGCCGCCATAAACGATCAAGGAGGCAGAGACCTTGATGTTCGGACGAATGGCGATGGCGTTGAGATACACCCGACGCACGATGTTCGTGACCTGATCGCGACGCCATTGCATCCAGGCGGGGTCTCCCGTTGCGGGCGGAGGCGATCCGGCGGCGATACCGTAGTGCTTCTGGAAGCGCTCAATGCTCGTCGGGTTATAGCCGATGTTCGTGCCATTGGCCGGAGTCTGGCCGGAGGCACTGAAATCGGGATAACGAATACGATCGAGGTGCAATCCATCGATAGCGTAGTTCGCTACAAGATGGTTCATCACGTCGACGGTGTACGCGGCGGCATCAGGATGACCGAAGTCGAGCCAGAAGTCGTTTCCGAACCGATGCCCGTTGAACGGAATGGACGAGAGCAGGCTGCGAGTGAGCCAGTTATTCGGTCCGGGGACGATTGTCTTGCTCACGGAGTCGTATCCGCCGTGCTTATTGAAGACGTGATTGGGGCTGAGGGGAGGGCCGAGCGTAGCGGTCGGTGCAAACGTTGGGTTTTTATGCCAGATTGCCGCCATGATTACGAATGCATGAACTTCGATACCGCGACTATGAGCGACGCTGATCAAATCAGCGAGTGGATCGAACCCGGCTTCGATGGGGACGAAATCGGGCGATGGTTCGAGTGAGTTCAAGTACCAGGAATCGCCGCGACGGCGTACCTGCACGAAGAGTGCGTTAGCGTTCGAAGCGACCGCGTTATCCACAACGGCGAGAACATCGTTGTGATTGTTCAGTGTCGAGTTGAAGGTATCCACCCAGTAGCCGCGGACTTCCGTGCGTGCCTGAGCGCTGAGGACTGTGGTGGCCGAAGCGACAAGGAGAATGAGCAGAACTACCCTTGTGACTGTTTTCAAGTCTTGCATCTCCTAAACCTCCTGCTGGAGGGAGAAACGGAGTAAGGGTTAGTCGTATGGGGGAAATAGGTGCAGCAAAGCGCCGGAAAGATACCACGAGAGAAGCCGGATTGCAGTGATTTTCTATCGCATGCGGCTAAAATCTGATGGTAATAACCTGCAGGTTACGATCAGCCAGCATGGGAGGCCGCGAGGGTATCTTCGCCGAAGAAACGGGCACGGGAGTTTGGGTACAGCGGTATATCAAGCCCGCCGAAGAGATGGTCGGGAACACGGGTCCGATCCTGCGCGATGAGCGGCAAGGCACGGGCACGGCGCTGGGCCGCTTCCGGACCAAGCCGTTGGAACAAGTCGTAGAACCAACCGGTGACAGTGCGCAGACGGAGGTAATACTCGTCGTGACGGCGCGCATAGCGTTGCGCGGCATTCGTCCAGAGATCGTTCGCGAGCAACTCTTCGGACAGAACCCTGGCGTCGCGGAAGGAAAGCGCGAGCCCCTGGCCCCAGGAAGGATCGTTGGAAGCCGCGGCATCGCCGACTAGCGCGACTCCGTCTTTGTAGGGATAGTCAACCCAAACATCGGCACATTCGAAGGAAGCTAACGGGCCTTCGGGTTTGGCGTCTCCGAAGGGAATCGCGCCGCCCGATGCGGCCATGAATTCATTTTTGAAGCGCGGGAAGTCCTGAGCACCCTGGAGACGTGGACATGTCTGCGGGTGGAATCCGAAGTAGGCGCGTGCGGTGTTTCCCGGCTGCATGAAGAAGGCGCACATCGAACCGGTGCGGAGATCGTTTGCGAGGTGGGCGCTGGACGGATCGATGTCGCGGGACACGTTGGTGAGCCAAACGCCGCAGAGGAACAGTGGGATGTTTCCGCGGCGCACGGTGAATCCGAGTTCAGTGCGAAGACCGGCATTCCGTCCGGCACAAACCGCAACGAGGCGGGCGGTGACTTCGGCGGATTTGCCTTCTTGCTGGACCCTGACGGTGGGAGTCTGTCCGGGACGGATTTGCGTTGCGGTGGCGCCTCGACGAACTTCGGCTCCGGCATCGGCGGCAACCTGTAATAAGGTCTCCTGCGCACGCGGGTGATAAAACGCCCAGATACCCGAACAACTCGGCGTGGTGTTCACCAGGTCGCGACGGCCCCCAGGTTGCCCGTTGATTATCTGGTTGAAGTAGCGAAGCTCCTGGCCGGACTTCATCAGGTACTGAGAGATGCCGAGAGTGCGCGCTTCCGCTACCCCCCATGGCTGAAGGGCTTCGCCGCGGATACGGTCGCGGAATTCGGTTTCACGTTCTAGGACGAGGACTTTGTGTCCGGCAGCAGCAACGCGGCGAGCGAGCGAGGATCCGGCGATCCCTCCGCCAATAACAATGAGATCGTAGTTGGGCTGCATGGCTCACCCCCACAGTGAGCTTGATAAACGCGATTATAGCGCTGATTTAGAGCTCGATCCGGGGATCTGTGGGGCTGACGGCTTTCTGTCGGAGTGGAGAGCGGAATTACGCTGGAGTGGAGCGGAATTAGGCTGGAGTGAAAACCGGCCCGGCCCGACCCCGTAGCTATCGCTCAAATCAGCTCCTCAGGAACCGCCTGAGCGGCCTGTGGGGGCTCCCCAAGCCTGCCCACCATTACCTCCACCGCCCGCATTGTAAGCCCCGCCAAATCGTCCTCGCCGATCATAGGTTGGCCGTCCACGATAGAGACGCCCTGAAACGTTGAACCCACCACTGGACCGGCAGCCAATTCCGAGCCGTTTTGGTCGACTTCATAGGGCTGAACCTTTACCGTAGCGTCAGTGACATCGACGCCAGCCGTTCGCCTCGTCAGTAGGTCAACAGATACCCTTCTCACGCGCACATATCTGGCGACTCCGTTGACCTCGACCTGGGCTGCGTTCTTGCCGTCTCCGAGAATTACAGTTTCCACTCTAGCTCACCTCGATCCAGATTTCATGAATGTACACATAGCCACGATTGAACAGGTTTGGGGGAACGTCGGTGTAGACCTGCACCCGAATGTTCTGGGTCAATTGAGAAGTGAGCAAAGGAATGTCCGCTATGCCAGATAAGCTCCCATTGGTTGGGAAGCCAGGAACGTAACTCCACGACGACCCTCCGTTCACCGAGTACCTGATCGCAACAAAACAACTGGTCTTTCCAACCGCGACGTACTTTATCTTCAAATGAATCGCACTGGGCGAGACAACGGCATGCGCGGGGACTCCAGACCATACGCAATTACAGTCGAACCCGTCCGGGCTGCTGAATTCAGAAGCCACGATCGCGTAGCTCTCGTTGTTCTCGTCGAAGGCTTTCGTCGGATCAACGGCCGACACGTCTCCACTGTCGCTATAGGTACTAGGCCGCAGTGTCTGCCCAGTCGGAGACGCAAACGGAATCTTTACCTCACCTATTACGAAGCGGCCCTTCGCATTTCTGAGAATCGATTCGTCCTGCGTTAACTGAGGTGTGATGTCGCCGCCGAGCCAGAATGGATCATCAAAATAGGCTGTGTACTTCTGGCCCTGCGTGATGCCGCCGCCGGTGATCTCATATGGCGCGGACAGGCAGGGAATGTCGCTGCCGCCAACTCGGTTCGTGAACGGATTCACGATGACCTTGCCCGCCGTTCCGCTCAGCGCGACGCCGCTCAGTGGATTCGTCGTCGGACCGGAGTTTGTGTGCACGGCCGTCATGGCTTTGAACTCCGTTCCATCGTTGTCGAAGGTGCTCACACCAGGAAGGCCAGTGCCCTGGGCGGCAGGCGTCATCACCTGTTCTTCATCGGATGTGTCCGGGAATGCATCTGGGAGATACTCATGAAGCTCCAGTTCGACGGTGCTGCTGTCGTTGGATTCCTCGCTCGCCTTCGTTACTTTCAGCGTCTCCTTCATGATCTCGTAGTCATCCGCGCACTCGTAACTCGCGGTCGTCTCGAGAGCAACCGTGTCGCCGGGCAGTTGGGCAGCGAGCGCGCGGTCCGCGCTATCGATGCCGTATAGATCACAGACCAACCTGCCCTCGACGGGAGCCTTGTAAGGCGTCTGATCGAGGCCGAGGTTTTTCGTCATCATGTACTTGAGCACCCGATGCACCTGGTCGCGCGTGCTCACACCGAAGTCGTACACCGCGTCTTCCTGCCGAGCCTGCAGCGGGATGCCGACGCCCCGAACACCGATGTGGAGTTGATGAGCCTTGTGGTCGAGAATCACGGACCGCTCCGAGAATCGCGACTCTGGCGTCGACAGCGCTCCGCCCGCACCCACCTCATTCGCCAGACCCACCTGGGCATACGTAAGATGCGTGCTGTCGGGAACGGTTACCACGCGAAATTGCCCGTTGAACGATGCTGGCGCAACGCCCACGACTTCCACCGCTGATTCCTCGACAAATCCATGTGGAGTCGACGTCGCTACAGTGATCGTGTAGGACGTCCGCGAGATCGACGTGATGTTCGCCACTGCCATCGGGTTCAGGTCGCGGAACTTCCCGATGTACCTATTCTTCGCGCCTTCGATGTTCTTCTCGTGAAACTGCGTCGACACCGCCCGGATGTGCGCCCCAGTTAGAGCAAACGTCGTGGCCCTCGGCTTGTCGATCCGGTACTGCACCTTGCCGTTTGCTTCAACCTTGTAGCCTCGGCAGGTCATCAGGATCTCGTCTTCCATCTCTTTCAGGCTCTTCGTCTCAGTCCATGCCTTTGAGCAGATGAAGCGCGGTTTACCGTTTGCGAGAACCTCATTGCAGTACGCAACCGAATCGGCGAAGGCCGGCCAGTCGATCCGGGACTTCACCGCGGCCGTGGGCTCCTCGCCTGGAAGACCTTCGCGCATCAGCTGTAGGCGGAAGCGGAGATCGGCCGCCTGCTCGATTGGATTCAGTGACCATGCATATGCAGTCTGCGCACCACCGGCGTCGAACTTGCGGATCTTCAGCGCACGGTAATCGCCGAGCCATTCCAGGTCCGGATACGCCGCTCTTGGATCGGGCGCGGCATGGAGTCCAATGTAGGCGACACGCGGGAACGTGACGCGCTGCACGTTTGCTGGCAGGTAGCTGAAGAATGTGTCGACATTGTTGTCACCGCCCGTCGAGATCTCACCGAGGCCCGTGCCGAGTGCGGGCAGAACGCCGGGGTGAAAATGCACGATGTTCGTGAGGCTCTGCAGAATGCGCCGATACAGCCAGAAGCGCTCGATGCCATCCCACTCCCCGCCTCCTAAAATGATGATCGCAACTTTCGATTTGTCGGGGAGCTCCGCCAGCAGCCTGACATTCCCAACCGCCCTCACATAGCCGTACGCGATCGGATAGGGAATGCTGAAGCCGGTCTGCAGCGTCTGCATCGTCGCCTTACCGGCAAAGTTCGGCTCAGGATGTTCCCATGGACCGGACCAGGTCGGGCCAACACCGTCTTCGTATTTCGGAACCGCCATCCTATTTACCCAGCGTCGATGTGAACGCCGACTCCGGCGTCGGAAAAGGAATACCGTTAAAATGTTCGACCGCCGCGCGAGTGTTGCACGCATTCATGGTTCGCGGACAATCAGCTAAGCCCGAGGCAGATCCGCAGAACGGACCTTTGTATCGGACGCCACACTGCTCGCTCGTCACTTCCCATGGCCCAAAGTACTGGGCAGGGTCAGAGATCTCGACGAGGCGAAAAATCATCTCTTCCACACCAACTACCGGTTCCTTAATGACCGCGTGAAATTCACGAATCGATGCTTTCGCGAAAGAGTCCCAGATCCGGAGGACCGCCAGCGCGTGATAGAACTCGCGGGCACGGAACTCCTGGCTCAGGTAGCGCCGGACGGTGTTGCCGCTCAGGTTCTCGATCGTAACGTCGCCAGCGTCGCTGGCGTTGTCTCTCGTGATCCCGAACGGACCGGCTGCCTTAATTTTCGGCGCGTATTGCGGCGTGGCGGGAGCACCAATCACGGCAGGATATGCGCCTACTCGATCGCTCCAGTAATAAGTCGTTCCATCTGCGACCTGGACATCGAGGAGGATGGTGGGAGCGAGCCCCTGCCGGCGCTTCAGTGAATTGATCTGCGCCGCTGAATAGGTGATGGGCATCAGCGGATCACCTCCAGGGCGTCGGCATAGATGAAGTAACCGGCCGAGGCTGGGTTCTTGATGCCGTTTTGAAACATGTAGATAGTGTGCTCACCCAGCGGAACATCTACCTTTACGAACCGTGGAGAGCTTGGCGAATCCGCGGCAGCGTAGAGATCAAGAGTGGCGAGGAAATACGGAGCGGTGATTCCGTCGAGGTAAATATCGCACGTTCCACCATTGACTTCGCGCATCGACCAGAAGCGAAATCCATATCCGAAATAGGTCCACGCGGCGAAGCCGCCCGTCCCGGTCTGTGCAGGGTTGTTATGGTAGTAGCTCGATCCCCCGTGCTGCGATACAAACGAGTATGACGACCAGTCCCCAACTTTGTGGACCAGGTCATTCCCGAATCCGTCGCGCTCCTCGATAAAGCACCCTAGCCGCAGCCATTCCGCCGCATTCGTTGCGAGCGAATTTTCTCCAGGGTATTGATACAGAGGCACGCCCTGGATCTCTTCGAAGACGCCCTCGATCGTCACCTTATCGTTGCCGTTCGGGGTGAACGTGAGCGGCTCAGGGAATTGGCCCGAGTAGTAGCGGTTGCGATCGATATCGTAGTAGGTGAAGAAATCGCCCCGATATTGCCGGTCCCACTGCTCAAGCTGGTCGGCGATGGCGCGTGGACGATCGTTCCATGACAAAGCAAATTGCCTGCCACCGCCTTCGATCATGCGGGTGACGGGTTTACCGCTCTTCGGCCGAAACCGCGCGAACATAGATGTGTCGCGGATCTTGTATCCCCAGTCTGGATTAAGCTCGCTCGCCGCCGTCGGATTCAGAATATTCTGCTCGCTCATCTACCCTCCCGTCGGTCGCGTCCGATCGCTGAGCGGATCTCCTGTGAACCGCCATTGCGCAACCAATAACTGATCGTCGCGGCATCGAGCGTGTTAAACACGAAGGAGTCGCCTCCGAATGATCCTGCCGGTCGACGCCCCTCGTTCAGGCTATCGAGAAGCGAGCCGTACTTCTGCGACGCCTCGCGATTCATCATGCGCTCACCTTCGTGGCCGATCATAAGAACGCGTCCACCGGTCAGTCGCCAGCCGGCGATGCGGCTTCCAGCAAGTTCTCCGCCCGTCGCAAACATCGGAGGTCCGAAGAACAACGACGCGCGGCGGTCGCGTTCCGTCTGAGTTTCACGAATGAGGGATGAGATGCGATTGATCTCCGGCTCCAGCGTGCGACGGAATACGTCTTTCCCTTCTCCTTTAAGCTTGCTCAGTTCCGACCATGAATTCGTGCGCACCGCGTCCAGCTGCTGGAGCGCCGAGCCGGAGTCGATCTGGTAGGTGTTGTAGGCTTCGAGCAGCTTCTGCAACTCGGACTTCTGTTCCGTCGCGAACCGCTCCGCCTGGCGGCGACGTTTCGAACCTCCGAAGATGCCGCCGAACAGTCCACTGAACAGTCCAACGATGCCGCCGATGACCGCTCCGATCGGCCCGCCCGCCAGCAAGCCCACCAGAGCGCCGCTGCCCGCACCGCTGAGCGATCCCGCCGCCTTACCATGCTGCATGCCCACTCCGAATCCCACGAGGCCGCCAGCAGCAGGTCCGAGGTAAGGAGCGAAGGGGGCCACCGCCATCATCGCCGCCGTACTTGAACCGTAGAGCGCAGCGAGGCCGCCAATGCCCAGCATGGCTCCCAGCATAGCGGGCGTACCACCGACTTTCCCCGCAAGAGCAGCGCCGCCCGTCACCAGCATGCCCATGAGTTGGGCGCTGCGCGATACCGGCACTCCAGATTTTCCTCCGGGAAGAGTCGTGCGTAGGATATCGCCGATGCCACCGCCGGACTGGGAGCCTGAGGTCCTTGGAAGTGCATCGCCGAAGCCGCCGCCCGATGATGCAAACGAAAACATTGGTCCACCGAAGTAACCGCCGCCACCGGAGGTGCTCGATCCGCTGCTGAAAACGCCTGTCCCGGGAATCCCCGCCGTTGAACCGATCCCGCCGCCGCCAACTCCATTCGTCGAGCCAATACTCGTTCCGATCGGCGTGACTCCCGGCACGCGTGAACCGGCACTTCCGCCTCCTCCGAGCACCGATCCTCTCCCAAAGATGATCGACCCTATCGCGCCCGTTATGGTGCCGAGCCAACCGCCTCCTCCTCCGCCAGAGCCAGATGTCGCGCTGCGCATCTTGTTCATCGAAAGAATCCACTCCGCAACGATCTGGAAGAACAGCCTCTTGATGTTCGACAGGATTCGCTTCCCGATGTTCCCGCTGGTGATGTCGTCGAACACGTCTTCCATATCGCGGCCGAGGCGCTCAACCATTCGCCGGTGTTCTTCAGCGACGCGGGCATTCACACTCTCCTGCATCGTTTGCCGCAGGCGTCCCAGTTCTTCTTCCTGAATTCCGATCGATTTCAACCCCGCGATCGTCACGTCGACACGATGCATCTCCTCAATGATCATTGCGCCCACAGCATCGCCCGCGAGCCGACGCCGGTCCGCCTGCAACTGAACGTTCGCGTCGAGTTCGCTCTCGAGTAGAACCTGCCGGCGTTCGCCTGCTTGCTCCTCCGCTTTCAACTGCGCATTCAGTTCCTGGTCTACCCGCTTCGAGATCTCGTTGCTGCCCTCGGCAACGACCTCGGCCGATTGCGCGGCCATCGCGCGCGCCTTCTCTTGTATTTGCTCCATGAGCTGAATGCGCTTCGCGGCGTAGAGTTGATGGGTTTGGTATTCACGCTCAGCAACCAGGACGGCATCCTGCAAGCCCTGTGCGCGCAGCTTCGCAATCTCGTCTTGCTCCTGCTGCTGTAAAAGGACCAGGCCGGTCTTCCCAACCTGGTTGATCTGCGCGTTCATTTCGGCGCGAGACTGGTTGCGCGCGGTCTCATTTGAATAGTCAGGCAGAGGAAACGCTCCAGCCGCGTACGCCTTGCGACGCTTCGCCTCTTCTTCCGCATCCTCGCGTGCGTGTTTCAAAGCTTCGTTGCGGAGGTCGGTTTCGTTCGTAATCTCCTTCTCCACCCGAAGCCGTTGGTATAAGGCCACGGTGGTGCGCTGGATGAGATCCATTTGATCCATCATGCCGCCGACACGCGCGCGCTCGTTTTCGTCGATCTTCTCTTTCTCAATATTCAGCGCGTTGATCCGGGCGTTCTGCTCGATCGCCGATGGAAGACCAAGCTCGACGAATGCCTTCACATTCGCCTGCCGGTTCAACCGATCCATTTCCCGCATCTTCTCGTTGTATCCACCCAGTTCCTGGGCCAGGGCCTTGATGCGGTCCGTCTGCGTCAGGACGAGTAGTCCGAAAGCGATCAACGGTCCCGCCGAGAAGGCGGTCTCCACGATCGGCCCCAGGGTAGATGTTTGCCGCGCGAGCCCTCCTATCGTGCGGCCAAGTCGCTCACCTTCAGCATTCGCGGTGCGCTGCGAACGCGCCATATCCGTGAACACGACATTGCCCTGGGTGCCTACCTTTTTGATCTGCCCTTCGATGTTGTTCGCACTGCGCACGGCATCGCGTTCATCGCCGATCAGTTCAATCGTTACTGAGGCCGCCATATTTACTCCGCTCCTCTGAACTTCTTCCTGCATCGCCGGCACTGCGGCACGTTTGAATACATCTGCAACGCACCGCAATAAGGGCACTCCGGGTGATCGCTCAGAAACTTGTTCTTTGCCTGCCGAATCGCGAGCACGCCATTAATCTCGCTCGGTGTCACGTCGCTGAGTCCGAACTGAATCACCGTCATTTTGCGATCGAGATCAAAGAGGTACCGCGCCCGTACGTAGTAGCCTGGAGACAGCGTGCGGCGCTCTTTCAGCGATCGCAGGACGGCTTCGCGGTTCGCCGCCTGTTCCGCGCTCTTGCGGGTGCGGTCGTCATCGGGCGCGTGCAACTCCTCCTCCAGAAGCTCACGCGCTGCGATCGACAAACCCTCGTAATCCTTGGCAACTTCAATCATCGGAGCTACACTCTCCGCATTCGGATTCGCATCCAACGGTGCGGTTCTACTTTGAGGCGCTGTCGTGGGCAAAACACAGCGCCTCATTCATCTAGTCGATCTCCGGCTCTGCAAACAGCTGCCGAACCGCCACAACCTTATGAAACGCGTCCATCTCCTGGGCGATGATCGCGCGGCCTTCGAGCTTCGAGCCGTTGGACACGTAGCCATCCACGCTCTGGATCAGTTCGTCATAAAGTTGCACGAGCACAGCCTGACGAGACGGATAGATCGTCGTCCCCGTATTCCGGTTCCCAACGACGCGCGTCTCACTGAGCGCGCGGTTGTACTTCTGCTCGTCAGCGCCCGAGGGTGGCGCGAAGCGATGCTTCAATCCCGTGATCTTTTGCATCTTTCCTGGACCGCTCGCAGTCCATGACGAGGCCAGCGAGATCTCGATCGACATCGGATCCACGGGGCTGCCGTCTCCGCCCTCGTATATCGTCGCGTCCTGCAGCCAGCCCGCGACAAGCTTCACATGGCCTGGCGGAAGCGCCTTCTGCCACTCGCCTTCCAGCTTGAAGCTTTGTGCGTATCCATCGACTCCGGTGACATTGCTGCGAACCAAGTCGCTGGCGGCGGTTGCGACGTCGATCGTATTCTTCACGCCGCCCTGATCGCGCTCGGATGTGATGTGCATGGCGGCAAAGAATTTCAGCCACGCCTCATCCGTGATCCGCTTGAACAGGTAGCTGTAAACGAACTTTCCAACTCGGAAGGAGATCTCGCGCGGTGTGGCGAGATCCAGAAATACATTCTGTTGTTGCTGCTTTTCAGTGTCGCTCATGGCGCTCCTTTGATTTGTTTTCCCGGTCCTGTTGCTCGCAATTCGCAGGAAGGAGAGGAGCCTGCCTCCAGGGAAAGGCCAGGACCGGGAAACTTCGTTTTCCTGTTACCGAGGCCGTTGCAGTGTTGGCCTCTGCCGCGAAGCGCTGCGGCTTTTGCGATCGCGAAGCTGCGATCGTATTTCTTTGAGGACGGGACCGGTTTTGGACGCCGGTCCCTTTTGCGGTCAGGCACCCTTTTTTCCATACGGGCGACCGCTGCCAGGAACTTTATGCTCCGACCAGATACGTCGCTTGGTTGTTCAGCACCGAAACCTGCACAACTTCGCTCGCGCCGAGCTTCATCATGGCCTGCTCGTCGGTCTCGATCTGCCAAACCTGATCCATGCCGTCGACCCCGATCTGCGCCGCCGAAAGATAGATGTTGGGGTACTTGATGTTCAACTGCGCAGCAGCGCCGGAGTTCGTGTTGATCTGAACCTCCTGGAGCGTGTCGTTTAACAACAGCGTGCGGATGTTGTCGACGTTCTTCGCGGAGATCGTCGCCGAGAACCGCGTCCGAAATTCCTGCAGTCGCATGAATGAGGCGAACTTTCCGCCGCCCGGAGCGCGATGTGGAACCACGCCGATGGCGAAGGTCACCGACCAGTTTCGGATCTGCTCTTTGATCGAGACCGCCGCCCCCGAAGGTCCGATCAGAAAATCTGTATCGTTGCCCATGAGCAGTGTGCCGACTGCGGACGCAACCGGAGCCGCCATCGCGCCATCGGTATGGCGGCCGCTGCCCACCATCGACGCTCGGAACTGCAGCGGGCCGCGATCGCTGCCGGAGATCTCCAGCTCGGCGATCGCGAGATCCTGCATCTTGTACTTCAGGTCCGCCGTGTCCTCGAAGTAGATCGTGGTCACTGGCGCCTGGTTGGACGAAACCAGTGGCTTGAACGCGTGCGTTTTCACGCCCGCGCCGGTCGTCGTCACATCCATGAATGCGAAGGCGCACAGCCAGCCGGCCAGAACCTCGTCAAGGTCGCCGCCCATCTGGAAGTCAGTGAATCGCCCGATCTCCTGGCGCACGGTTGCCCACTGATGCCCCTTATTCCCGCGCTGCAGGTTGCTGTACCACTCTTTCTTGATGTTTGCGAAAGAGCCCGGATCGATGATCGGCGGCCGAAGAGTCATGGCGGCATCGGCGAGTGCGGTACCGAACGCATTCTGTTTGTTGGTGCTCAGCGTGATGTTACGTGCTTCTACTGTCTGCTGCTCGAAAGGCATGTGCTCCTCCTGGCCTTATTCCTCGACCAACTCGAACAAAGGCTGGCCATCGACATTGCGGTCCGAGAGAACTACTTCCCAATCGAACGCGCGCGTGATCTCTCGGTTCACCTCGCCGCGCCGGAATTCATACTGCCGGATTCCGCTCACCACGAGCACGGATCCGTTTTCGCCGGCGAGCTCCTCGCCAAATGCGGTCAACTTCACTGCCACGAAATCAGGTTTCTCGCTCGCCATATGCTTCCTCTCTACACCGGATACAAACGCACCGGATATGTCAGCTCCACGTAATGGACGAGCGCGCCTGCGAACATGCCGCTCGTCTGGTAGCGTCTGCTCATCGGGCCGGATTCCAGGCACGCGCCACCCAGTTTGCGATCGCCTTTATTGAACGCCTGGCGAAGCGCCTCGACATCGTTGCGGAACTCTCGTCCGGAATTCTTCTCGGCATTGAGCGATCGCCATCCGCGAATCACGAGCTGGTGACGATCGTCGACAACCGTCACGCCCCGGTCCGTACTCTGCGTCGTTTCGACCAGCACCGTCCAGCCATTGATCCGTTGCTTCAACTCTTCAACGAACTCCTTCTGGAACTGGTCGGGATCCGTGGTGCTCTTCTCTTCGTCGTACACAAGGACGCCGACTCCGGGGAGAGCCTTCATCCGTTCAACGATTGCGTTAATGGCGTCTTCCAATGACATCTATGCCAACCCTGCTGTCATGATCGCCTCGGCGATCTCTCGCTCGATCACATCCGGACCGAGATTCACTAGTTTCTCCGTGGCTTTCTGAAACATGAACGCGCCCTTGGTGCCTCGCTTGGCGATCTTTTGTGCCACGGCGAATGCGATCGATCGTGCCGCCTGTTCATCTCCCACGCCGAACTTCTGCTTCACCCACAGCATCAATGGCGTGATCGGAGGAAAGTGAGGCCGCGTGCCTGTCTCGACCGGCAGTACATACTTCTCGCCCGGAGGCGTTGCGTGGATCGTGGCAATCAGGTTTCGCCCGCCCGCAAAGTCCACCGTGATTCCATTTGCCAGGTATCCGAACGCAGTCGGCGTGTTTTCCTGGACGTAGCCAACACCGGTCCACGCGAGCTTCTCGATGCCATTCGCAAGCCCCTGGTGCATGGCTGCGCGGATGTCGGCCGAGGCTTGCTCCGCTCCCGTGATTCGGACCTGTAACTTCATCTGCGCCTCTGGTGAGTGAGCCGGTCACCGCCGAAGCTCAGGCCTGTTTCCATTTCGCCTACGGCAACGGCCGCCGATTGACCTGCGCCTTCGGAGGATCCGCCTGCCTGGATTCCGAGCGCCTTGTAATAGCGCTGCCATGCAGCCTTCGCGAGCGCCAGGTATTCCTGGCTCTTCGACCGCCAATTCACGACGTCGGCCGAGATTTGCGGATCGACGGTCCCGCCGTACTTGGTTGCGAGTACTTCAAGCGCGATCGCAGCTGCGCAGTCGCACACCGCCTCGAAGTCCACGTCGGCGATCGTCGAGCCATCGTCTTTGTGTGGCGCGGTGAAGGTGCTCCAGATCTTTTCGCCATCGGCCGGCGCGGCCGACATGAACCGCAGCTTCAGTCCGGTTGGCGTGCGGTAAAGACCGTAATCTGCGTCGTCGATGTAAGTCGCCGGAATATTGCCGATCGGATACTCAACCTTCGACACCAGCGAGAAGCCGTCGACAAACTCTCCAGGCAGCGCGATGTCATTGGTGCCGTTGCCGAGGATCTCGACGACCTTCACATGTGGGCGGTCCTTCGAGAAGACCTGGACGATCGCCTTCGCAATGATCGCGCGGCGGTCCTCGTCCGGGAGCTTTCCGGACGGATCCTGGATCAACGTGCTTAGCCGCTTCTGGAAGTCGTCGATCGTCTTTGCCACGTTACTCGCCTCGAATGATGCCCAGCGCAAAATGCGCCACGTCATCGCTATACGATTTGTGATCTTCACGGCCCTGGTTGTAGCCGTCCATGAAGATCGGATTCTTGCTTTTCGGCGCGTAGTGCGAGTGCCCGAGGATGAGTTTTTCCGTGAGCACTCGCTCTACTTCCGCCAGCTTCTGCTCGGCGGTCATTAAACGTCGACCGCCATGCAGAGCAGGCGAACCGTCAGGTCCTTCGACGTGGTGCCTGGTATCGCATCCACATCGACGGTGATTACGTCGCCGACTTCACAAGGAACGCCGGCAGGTTCACCGACGACACCCACGGAAGGTTTCGCTTTCACGAACTTCGTGGCCGATCCCTGGGCGATGCGCAGTGCTTGCGCAGCCATGATCGACGCGCCCCCTTTGTTCACGTCCACGTCGGTATTGCCGGACGTAGCGCCCGTGGTGTTGAGCGCCGCTTCTGCTTCGAGAATGCGGCAACGTGTCATCACGCTGTGCGTGGCCTGCCCGGCTCCGGCCGCCAGGTTGCCAGGTACAACCATCGTGATGTGAAATAACCGATTGCGCTGGGTCACCGAAAACCTCTCTCCGCTGCGGACTCATGAATCGCGCCTCGCCCGGCTCCGCAGCCAGCGGACGAGGCGCGCAAATCAGCGAATCGCTTAGGCGACGACCGCCTTGCCGACGCCGCGATAGTCCGTCGCAACCGCGCCGAACACGAACCGCACCTTGTACTGCAACTGGTCGTTCGTGAACTGCGTGCCCGTACGCGGATCGTTCGCGAGCAGGATCGTCGGCGCTTGCTGGTTGTCCAGGAAGCCAACTTCGATCGACGGCGCATCGGCCACCGGCGCTCCGTAGTACCAGTCATTGGCATCCGTGAACAACTCGTTGACGATGATCCGCTCGTCGTTCGCGCCGAACTTCTGGAACCAGTTGTTGGTGCCGGAGTCGTTGCGATTGATCTGCCGCGCCGTGGGTTCGAGATCGACGGGAACGGCGATCCAGTTCAAGCGCAGGCCCAGCCGCTTGTTGGAGTCCTTTTCCGCCTGCTTCGCCAGCGCAATCGCGCGAGCGTCGAGCTCGGCCGCCGACAGCGCAACCGCGCTCAGGTTCGAGTGTCCGGCGTGGAACAGCGCCACTCCATCGCCGCCGAAGTTCGGGTTGTTCACCAGGATGTCGGTGATCACCTGCTTCAGGGTGCGCCGTGCTGCGCGCGCCAGGCGCGACGGGAACTGCGCGATCTTCGAGAGGTCATCGTTGCGGATGGTCTCTTCGGAGATCGTCAGGATGCCGCCCTTCTTGGCCATCGTGAACGACACCTTCTCGTCCGTGGGCTTGGTCAGTTCCGTGTATGGACCCGCTTCAGCCACCGTCGGCAGATCGCCGAGGTAACCCATGCGGACACGGTCCTGCGTCTTGAAGTCCGGGATCCCGCCCGGCGTGACAACGTAGAGCTGCTCCAGGCCGCCCATGCCAACCTCGGCATAGTCCTGGAGCAGTTTCTTCGTCATCGAGTTGAGCAGGATGTTCGGGAAGTCGGCCGTCGAGATCGCTTCCGAGACCTTGTAGAAGCCGTTCCCTGCACCAAGCGCGCGGAAATCGCGATCGCCGGTGATGATGATGTAGGCTTCCTGGAGCCCACGGAACGGACGGACGTTCGCGTCGGCGAGCGCGGTCTTCACTCCGAGCATCGCGTCGCAAGCGAGCTGGACCTTCTCCACGCTCTCGCGTCCGACTTCGACGCCGGTTGCACCCACGCGAGTGATGGTTGCCAGTGCGGCCAACTCGGTGCGCACGGCGGTGATCTTGGTGTCGATTTCCGCATCGGTCGGCATGCGATCGACGAAGTAGTCGCGGACCAGGTTCTGTCCCGGGACGGGCAGCTTCGAAGCCGCCAGCTTGCCTTCGATGCGATTCTTTGCATCGAGCTTCTGCGCGTCGGCCAAGACTTGCCGTGCCTGCGCAAGAGCGTCGGCATCAGCCGTTTGGGTTGCGGGCTTCACCACTTTGGCTAGCGCCTCGGTGACTTTACCCAGGAATTCCTCGTGCTTGTCTTCCGACAGCGCGCTGAATTCCGTTGTGAGTGTGGTAGCACCCGCGGCATCGAAGGCCGCCAGTGCCGTGAGCACCATGAGGATGCGAGATTTCATCGCCTCTCCTTCTTCAGTTCGGCCAGCGCCGCTAGCGCCGCCTGGATTATTCCCACCGTTGCCGGCAGGAGAACTTGTGCGGACCGCCGCAGCCTGCAACTGGGCGATCTCCACTGGAATGTGTTGGGACGCCGCGACGCGCGCGGCCGTGAGAAAGCGTCCGCCTGCAGCAGCCTCGGCGCAGAAGTCGACACTGGTTAACTTGGCGAAGTCGGTTGCGAACAGACATTCGCGCCCTTCGACTTTGCCCTTTTTAAATCCGAAGTACCCGAGCACTGAGACGCCGAACAAATCGAGCTTGTTCGCGTCGCGCGCGGCGGCAAGTTTGCCCTTGATCTCGGTTTCGGTAGGGAACAGATTGACGTACGCCAGGGCTTCACCTTCGGCGCTCGCGAACGAGCCGCGATCGAGCCATCCGGCAACGCGAGCGGGATCCTGCTCTTCAACCTGCGTCTCGGGGTGACGGCGGCCAAAACGAGATCCGTTCACCGACGCGGCAACCTTTGCCACAACTTCAGGCGGGAAGTACTGCGGCAGTGGAGCCTGTCCGCTGGCCAGCGTGACTTTTCCGAATCCCCAGCCCGCCTTCATGACAACGACCGGCCAGGTTTCGTCCGTCGTGCCAGCCGCGGCCTCGGAAGTCATCGCAAAGTGGCCACACGATTCGGCGACGGGAAGGTATGCCGTCTCGACCGGCTGAGGGTCTCCATCAATCACGACCACGTCGTCTTGGCCGACGCTGTAGTTGAACCGGAAGAGATCGCCGGTGTCGTACTCGCGCGCGATCACATAACTCGGAAAGGTCTCGATCACGCAGTAGCGCGAATATCCATCTTTCCCATTGCCGTATTTTCCGCGGATCGCATCGTGTATCTTCTGCGTTAACTCTTCCAGTGACATCATGGCCCAGGGTCCCTCGAACTGTTTTCCGGTCTCTCCCGGATGCCACACCACTTCTCAGCAGGTGTCGCTCTTCGTCGTTATAGGAAATTACGTGGTCGGTGCCTCGGCTGCCTTTTTGATCGCGTCGAGGATCTCGTCCTTCTTCGCGCCGTCGGGCAGCGTGATGCCGTGCTCCTTCGCGTACGCGACGAGTTCAGCGACCGTCATCTTCTCGATCGGCTTCTGCTCGCTCGCAGCAGGTGCGGCGACGACTTCGAATTCGTACTTCTTTCCATCGGCCGTCACCACTTTGCCGGTTGCTTCGTCTGCCTTCAGGATCATCCACGCCGGCAGCGACTTCGCCTGCGCGACGCTGGTGATCTCCGGCACGCGGAGCATCTGGTTTGCGAACTTCGTTGCGTACTGGGCGGCTTCAGCCTCGCTGCCGTTCGAGTCGATCAAGCCCTGCTTGCGGCCCTCGGCATAACGCTGCTTCCACTTCGCCTGCTCGGCTGCCGGCAGGATCGCCGGCGCTGCGGGAATTTGACCTTCCATTTGTTTCGTCTCCTCTCTTATGCGACCTGGACACTGATGCCCAGATCGCGAAGTACCTTCTTGTGCACCGACGTCGGCCGAAGCGCTTCGTCGTCGAAGTGCGGCTGCTCAAGGCAGTGACAGTTGATGGTGTTCTCGGCCGATCCGCTCGGATCCCGCGGGAACATCAGCAGCTCGGGCGGAGCACCCGGCTTCACCGGGATCTCGAACGCCTCCTCCACTTCCTTGACTTGTCCGTCTGCCAGGATGTGCGTTATGCGTGGCAGCTTGGCCGCATTCAGGTGCTTCCACTTTTTCTTCAGGTCGGGATGGCGCGTCTTCGCTTCCTGCAGCTTCGCTTGCGCCGCCATCGAATGCACGCGCAGGATCTCGTTCTGCGCGATCGTGATGGCACGCTCACCGATCTGGTCGAACATGCTCGGCTTGCTGCCCTTGTTCAGTGCCATGCCGATTTGCTCGATGATGTCCGTAATCTGCTGGCCTCCGAGGAACGCGCGCTGGATCGCGCCATTCACCTTCGCGGCGGCATCCTTTGAGAGTGCCGTCACCAGGTCAGCCGTATAACCCTGCGCGATCGCCAGGTGTGTACTCGAGAGACCGCCGATCGCAAACGGTTCCAACCCGGCCGCCGACAGCGGAGCGCCGATCGTGGCGGTACCGAGCCGCGATGCGTCCGTTTGCATCGACGTCATGAACGCCGTGCTCTGCTGGCGGAACAATTCGAACTCCTGGTCGATCGAGAGCTTCAGCGCGCGAAGTTGCGCGGCCGAGAAGCTGTTCGGATTCAGCGACACCAATTCGCCGAGGATGCGCTTACGCGCCTGGTCCAACATCTCCAGGACTTTCTTCCTGGCGTCGGGCGCGAGCTGATGCGACTGCGCGATCAACTCGTTTACCTTCGCCGCGAATTGTTGCTGTGTCGTCATTTACCTTTGACTGACTCCCGGTCGCCCTTCTATCGTTACCGTTCGGCCCCTTCTTTGACCCCACACTTTCCGTGCGAGGCACTCGCCAATGGATAGCAACGCCATCACTAACCAAGTAATTACCGCCGTCATCAGCGGTTCGGTGGGCATCCTGCTAAAAACGTTGTGGGATGCTGCCGGCCGATGGGCATCCAACCAACAAGCAAGAGAGACACTCAAGACGACGGTTAGGAGAAATCGCGAGATCATCGCGAGCGCCTTGGCGCTGGCGTTCAACCTTTGGGCTCTCCTGTCTCTCATGCTTAAACCGTCCTTACCAACTCGCTTCGACGTCTTCGGCATCGTTGGTTCGATACTCGGATGCTTGCTCTTTTCTGGCATCATCGCCTTTGAACTAGCCCTCCGTCGGCATCAGAAACCCTGGCGTGACTGAACCTTGTCACTGGACGACACCCCCGCCCTGTTCGATCCGGCGTAGCGCCGCGTCGAGATTCGCCTGGCTATTCAGATCGTTCACTTCCTGCGCGCGCCGGGCCTGTGATTCCTCTTGCGCCTTCTCGAACTCCTCCTTCGAGTCGACTTCAATCCCAACCTGCGTGAGCACAACGTGGAACGCCCGGGCTGCCGTCTCCTCGCGAATCCATCCGCGATCGGCCGCCATCGAGAGCGGGTTCACGATCGAGCCGAGGACCGTAGAACCTTTCTGCAGATCCTTCGGACTGAGATCTGGAACCTGCAGCGTCCACTCGATCGACATCGACTCGGCAATCACGCCGTGCAGCTTCGCCTGGTACAACGCGAAGTTGAGTACCGACGTGATCACGCTTTTCACAACCTTCTGCCGCGCCGTCAGTTTTTTGATCGTCGGCTCACCCATCTCGCCGGCAGTCGCGCGGTTGGCGTCGGTCGGATCGGCGAACCAGTGTCCAGGGAAGCCCATTCCGCCGAGTCCGTAGAACTTCAGACTCGTGATCGTGTCGCTGAACTCGGCACTCTTGAAATCCGGCGAAAGCGCCTTGATCTCGACCTGGTCGTTGGTGAACTGGGTGCCGCCCTGGCGTGGAGGATTCTTGAGGATCTGCCCCTTCATCTCCTGGACCTTCTTCTCGTCCGCGCCTTTGAAGACGAAGTGCCACAGCCACGCGTTCATGAAACGAATGCGATCGGCCGCGTCGAAGACGATCTGGTCGAGCACATCGGCCCAGTCAGCAATGCAGTACAAATCGGAGATCCCGCGGCTTGCGGTCTTACTCTTGTTGATCGCGAAATAAAAACAGTCGCCGGCCAGTTGTCCGAACGTCGGCGAGTATGGATCTTCGTCGAGACGGATGATCCGCAGGCGCCGCCCTTCGGTCTCGCCGAGCTGCTTCCGCAGGCGAACAGCGATCGGAATCGTGATCTCTTCCCGGCCGTCGCCAGTCTTCAACAGGCCGTGCTCGATGCAATCGATCTGCAGCGGATCGACGTAGCCGATGCGCACGAAACCATCTACTGGATTCACCGCGACGGGGATGCAGAGCTCGCCCAGTTTCGATAGTTCTTCGGACCACTCTTTTGCGCTCTGTTCGATGTTGTTAATCGAGTCATTCCAGAACCGGTCGATTACCTCCTGGACAACTTCCTCGTCGGCTGAGGCGGCGATGTTTTCACCGACGACAAACTCGGTGATCATCTCCGGAATGCGCTTCGCAAACGGCAGCCGTGTCGCGATGTAGAGGCACACCAACTGCATGCGCTCGTGCTCGACGGGGCTGAGGTCGCGGCTTGAGTTCGACGAAGTCAGCCGTTTGAAGCGTGGATCTTCCGGATCTAATCCGGCTACCTGATAAACGCTGCTCTCGAGAGCGGCTTCAACCTTGGCGATCGTCTGAGGCTCTTGTTGTGTCGCGCTCATTGCGGCGCGTGCTTCATGGAGATCCAGGGCTTCAATCTTCATATCGCTCTCCTCCGTGGACGGACCGCGTATTCAACCTGTGCATCGGCGGCGACTTCCTCGCCGCGATCGCGCATTGCTCTGCGGGCAGCGTCGCCTCGGAAGATTCCGCGTGCGGCCCGCTGCACCATTTCCTCTTGTGTGCTTTCGGCTACGGCGGCAGGCGCGCTCTCGGCAGCCAGGTTCGCCATACACTTTGCCCAAAACTCGTCGGCGTGCCCGTACGCCTTGCGGCGCTGTCCGCCGGCAACGGGAGTGTCAGTCTCGATCTGGGGAGCGTCGAACTTAACGCCGGTGGCTGTAGGCATCCGCTTAATGGAAAGCCAGGCAGCGCGGATATCAGGGTCGTAAGGAATGCGATCAAGGCCTTTCTCCAGGCGATTCTTCATGTTGATCGCCATGTGCGTTTTAATCGCGACACCTTTGTCGTTTTTACCGGCGAAGTTCACACCGATCACTTTTCCCCGGCACGCCTGGTCGAGGTAATCAAAAATGCCGACGCCCATGCCTGTGGCGTCGACAGCCGTGCGTGTTGCCATTTCCACCCACGGCAGAAATTCGTTGTGCTGTTGCGGGAAGGGCATCCCGACCAGGCGAAGCACCAGGCGCGTCCAAGCCACATCGCCGAGCTTCTCGTCGAGCCACAGCACACTCTTGTTTCGGTCGCGTGCGACGTCGATCCCGGCAAACAGCGGTCCGCTTGCGGTGTAACCGGCTGGCCAATCGAGTGTGGCGTTCGGATTCTCGGCCAACTGAATGAGTTCATTTGTTAGCCAGGATCCGACCGCCTGCAGGAAGACGCACAGGAACTCTTGCGAGAACGTCTGCTCGTCTTTGAACAGGTTGCGCATCTGCCGCAGGTTGATCGGGCAGCCCTGGGCGATCGCCATGTGGACATCCACCCAATGCCATGACCAATCGTCTGCGCGAACTGGATTCGTCTTCGGCGCCACGCCGTCGACCAGGCCAAACTCTTTTGCCAGGTCGTAGAACTTGCCGATCTGACCGTTTGGGGTCGAGAGCACGTCGAGCTCGTTACCGAGCGCCACCTGTCGAGCGATCGCAGCCCAGATCGAATAACTGTCCTGGTGATGGCCGAACTCATCGAGAACGGCATCTCCCGGATAGCCGCGCGCCGTGCGTGGGTTCGCCGGCAGTGCGATGATGCGCGCTCCGTTCGGAAGCTGAATCCGCTGTTGCAGTATCTCGCTCTTGCCATCGATGTCGACGAAAAACTCGTCTTGAAACAACTGCATCGTCGCACCGATCGCTTTCACATTCTTCGAAAGCTCGCCGATGAACTCTACGGATTGCGCGTGCGATGCGCTCAGGACCGTGGCCGTGCGGTTCTCATGCTCCAAGCAGCGGAACAGCCGGCGCAGGCCGGTGCCGTAAGAGAAGCCAATACGCGCAGACTTCACAGCTCCGCAGAAGCGAGATGGGTCGTCGATCCACGCCTGTTGATACGGACGAAGCTGGATGACTGGAGGTACCGTGTATTTGCGCGAGACTATCTGCGCCCGCGCAGCTTTTGGTACCGACCGACCTTTTGCTGGTTTCGTCATGCGCTTTTCTGCACAGGAGGCAAGCCAAACACTCGCTGCCGAATGTTGTTGATGTCGTCCTGCGTGATCGCCTTACCCTTCGCCGACTTCTTCGCCATCGCTTCCGTGGCTTTATCGGCCGCATTCTTCTTTTCCGCGATCTCCCGTTCGAGGATCGCAATACGTTTCGACTCAGCCTCGGCCCGCACCCGCTTCGACTTCGCGTCCGTCATCTTTGCCGCCAGATAGCCAAGCGATTCCACGGCCTTCGCGTACTTGTCGCGCGTCTGCGCCTTCATCACCGAGAACACAACATCGGACAACGCGTTCACTGCCGCGTCGCCCAACTGCTCGACGTCGGCGATCTTCGCGATCGCCTTCGAGAACTGCCGCGCACGCTCGGCCTCGGCCGCCAGCTCGTGCGATACCTGCTCGATCCGCAGGTCGTACCAGCGCTGCAGATTCGAGTGCGGCAAGTGGAGATCCGGAAAGAGTTCCAGTGTCGCCGTTGGCAACTTGTCCCATGGCACGAAGCCTTTCGACATCTCCTCGATCTCCAGCCACGTCTTTCCCTTCGCGCGCAGTTTCTGAATACGCTCGTGCACTTCGAGTGGCAGCTTGTCGATCTTGAGCGGCTGCCGAACCTCGCGCTTCTCGCCGGTTCTGGGACGCGATTTCTTCATCAGTCGATCGGCACCGCCGGATCCTCGATCTTGCTGCCTTCCTTATCGCGCAAGTTTCCTTCGACCAGGTCGCAACCTTTTGGCGTGATCGAGATCCGATGGATACGAACGCGGCCCGTCCATTTGTTTCGCTCTTGCTCGAACGTGAGATATCCGCGATCGCGCAACTGCTGAAGCGCCGTTGTCCAGTCGTTCAGCGGGCCAGGCATCCTGAGCCGTTCCATCACGCCAAACAGGACAACGCCGTCCATATGCGGCGCTTGATCGCGGAAGTTCGAGTAAACGAGCTTCAAGATGGACCCACGCAGGTAGTTCATCTGCGCGCCATCAGCCGGCGTGGTGTGCTTGTGTTCTCGGTTCATTCAGACGGTCCTCAATCCGCCCTAACTTCTCCAAAACGCTTTGCGTGTCGCGCGCGAGCGATCCCGTCAGGATCTCCATCTCACGGTCTCGCTCACTGTCCCGCTTGGCGATGACCTCGATTGCCGTCGCCATCCGTTGAGTCGCTATCGCGCTTTCCTTCTGCGTTTCGATAAACCGGCTTGCATGCTTGTCGACCAAAAACATGAAGCCCATAACGATCAGGAACATCGGCCCAAATCCGCTGATCAACTGAACCAGCAGCTCCGGCCGATCGCGCAGAATGCTGTGCACCCCAACGCCAAGCAGTCCTCCCACTCCCGCCGTCGAAGCGGCGAGCAACGTGTTCTTTGCTCCCTGCCTCCGCTCCGGTGTGTCGAAGTGGCCGAACGTCATTGACCATCCCTCGGCGTCGGAAACACCGGAGGTCCGGCTTGCTTTCTGACCTCCTCGATCACGATCGCCTTCACGTCCTGGACCAGCTCCGCTTTCTGCTCAGTCGAAAGCGGCTTCTTATCGCGGACCGTCTTAGCCGCCTCAACCGCATGCAGCACCGTCGTCGCATATTGCCGCGCGATCGCGTCACGAACGCCGATGAATCCGAGCGCCAGGACAAGCATCACCGTGGCACTGAATTCGTCGACCACGCCATACCAGTACCCGCCAGCCGCCAGCAGGAACATCAGGGCCGCCGCGATGTACGTCTTTTTTCCTTGCAACCAGGTCATGCGACCCTCGATTCGGACCCTTTCGGGTCAATTTGGCCGGGTTCGCCCGGCTCGTAATATGGCCGTGTCACGCGTGACAAGGCCCCTGGGAGCGATTTGCCACCCCTACGACGGGGTGACGGCGCTACCCCTGGGTTTCGACCCGAGCAAGGAAGGCTTCCACCTTCGCCCTGGTCTCGGCGTCCTTGGTCGCGACATACTCACGAAGTTGCTCATCCGTGATGCCCTTCTGCGCCCTTAATTCGGCGACCAGTTTCGCGATCCGCTCCGCCAGGTCCATCCCCAGCGCGATCAATGCCAAAATCTGCTGTTCGTTCATCACCGACTCCTCGGTTGATTGACGCCGGACCCTGGAGAGTCCGGCGCTTACTGCATCCATGCGGGCCGCTGTACTTCATTCCCTGCGAGCTAAGATCGCTGTGTCGCTCACCGCCTCCAGGTGCGTCGACCGATTCCCCGCGAACTCGGGAATCGCACTGCTGGCCACCCCGTAAGGCAACCAGCGGGAAACTCGGGTTTCGCTCGCTGAGACCTCAACAGCCCTCCGCTGAGTTTCTGCTTAGGCATTTACGGCCAATCTTGAAAGCTTTCGGCTAGTGCCATCGCGGCATCGAATGCCTGGAAGGCCAGCCGGAATCTTTCTCTCGCGACGGGATCCTTGACGTGTGTAACGCCTTTCTCATGCAGCGCCTTCACACTGTCAGAGATCTCGCGCATATACTTCACGACGATTTCTCGGTTGCTACCGTCGATCGTTGCGAACGCGGAGATCTTCGCCGTCGCCTCATCGTTGACGTAGGTCGCATCGTTGATGCCCTTGGCGAATGCCGTCGCTTCGTCTTTGCCCAGGAGCTTCGAGTCGTACAGCTTTTCGGCGACGTCCTGGAGCGTAGACAACCCGGCGGCGAACCCCGCCGTCGCTCGCAGCGCCTTGTGCTGTTCGGTCTCGACTTCCGGGGCGGGTGCAGTTGCAACATCGGCACGTTTCGCGCATCCGGTCATGCCGAGAAGCGAACCCGCGCCCATAAGCCCAAATGCGAGCACTGCCGACATCAGCAGCGCGATTCCAAATCTTCGACTTGCTGAAACCATTTACTTGCTCCTTCCTGCCGCGTCGAAACGCGCAATGTCCCAGTTCTTGATTCGGCCGATCAGCATCGACGCGTAGTTCGGATCGGTCGCATAACCGCAGAGCTGCAACTGCAGCGCAAACTTGTACGGATCGCTGACCGCCTTCATGGCCGGCTGGTAGCGCTCTTCGGACGAGAGCAGTTCGGCATGGCGGTCAAAGCACTCCTGGATGGATTGGAATTTCCGGAAGGGCTCGCGCTCGATGGTGTACTTCTTCAGCTTCCGGTTCCACTCGCGCGTGTTGTGCTCGCAGTAGGGCTCGATGGGAATGCCATTGCGACGGCGAGCCTTGATGCCGAAAAAGTTGTTGTCCTCGGTTGCCAGCGGCGAATGTCCCCAGTTGCCCTGGCTATCGGAACTCTCGATCGTAGCTTGCGCGATGATGACGCTCGCGGGAATGCCGGTCTCCCTCATCGTCTTGATGGCGTAAGGTGCGAGCTTCTCGATGAACTGCAATCTCTCGGCGCGAGTCATGGGCTCTTTTCGGATCGGACGCCTGGCGTCTCCCAAACCAGGCGTCCGATCGGCTCTGGCTATCTCCGCGACCTCCTTTCCTCACCGAATAGGTTGGGGATTGAAGCTTCGCGAGAGTGCTCTCTCGTAGGCTTGAATGTACGTTTGTCACTGCTGAACTGGTGCGGAGTTTGCGGACTTTGCGGAGTTTTATCCGCTAGTTGGTTTTAGCGTTTCCATTGCAGCTGGTGTCGTCATTCCACCAGCAGGATCCACCGCCCTTGCCGGATCGACCGTAGGAGTTGAAAGCCCAGACCCGGAACGAGTAGTAGGTGTTTGTCGTGAGGCCCGATTTCACGTAGGAGGTGGTATTGGCCGGCAATCTAGCCTGAATATTCCATGCGCCGTTGTAATAGCAGTTGATGCTCTTGCCTTGGCACATCTCCACCACGTACCCGGACTCATTCACGGCGTTGTCGCGCCAATGAAGGGTGAGCTGTGTGCTGCTGTCGATGGTTACCGATAGATCATCGGGAGGCTGCGGCGTACGAACGTCAGGGTCGGGAATGCGGCCATCCGCGATGATGATGTCGTCATAGTGCATCTCCACTTGTGGGTGCACCTGAGTGGGGTCTTTCTGGTAACAGTAGGGCGTCACGCCAATTTTGCCCCACGGAAGCGTGCCGATACTTACATAATCGTAATCGGTGTAGTTGATTACCGTTGTCGCAGGCTCGTTATTGTTCGCGACCCACAACGTGAACGTGCCGTTCTTTCGGTAGGTGCCATCGTTCGCATAGGCGGGATTGCTCCCCTTCACGCAGAACTGGGCCGTCTGCCACTGGTTGTCTGCGATCTTGATGCAGCGCCTCGCAGGATAGCCAGACGATGAGCCGGAGCTGTCGCACCCGGTAGCATTCTGCATCGTGTAAGACGACGTGCCAGGAATCGCTCGTTCCCCGAGTGCCTCGTAGGTTCCACTCGTATACGGAGGCGTGACAGCCTTCACCCCACAGGAGTGGTATGCCTGCCAGATGAACTTGTTGTTCGTGTTCTGGAGGACAACCTCCGGATCCGAACAATTACCCTCCACTGTGGTTCCGTGATCCCCAGCCTCAAGCTGGAATATCTTGTCCCCGCCGCACCCGGTGAACACAGTGTGGTCGCTCCGCTTGTAGCGGAACTGGATGCATCGCTCCTGTCCCTGCCCGAAGTTCTGTGCCTCGTGATTTGGAGTGTCCGCGAAGCTTGCCTCGAACCAACCGGGATTCTCCGTGCTCTGCGATGGGAAGCTGAAGAACATCGACCCGGTTCCCGATACCTTGGTTGTCGTGTCGATTCCTTCGCGCAGATACCCTTGCGCGTTCGGGTTAAAGTGCGCCGGCTGTCCTGGCCATGCCGAACCAGTAAACTGGTAATCGCTTGCCGCGTCGAGCGCAAATACCCTGATCACGGACTTCCCGGCAGCCATGCCCGTCCCCGCCGATCGCGACGCGAACGTACTTGCGGGCCGGTACGGACATCCTCCTTCCTTGCGGCACAACACCTTTGTGTTCTGCGCTGGGTCGTTGACCAGTACAAACGCGCCGGGATATGACGGCAGCGCTCTCCAGCGACCGTAGGTTCCGTTGGAGTAGTTGCTTCCGGCGTGTGCCGCGTTTGCCGGAGCAGATCCACCTAGGTCGAGGCCAACACATCCATTGGTGAACGGGTTGTAGTCGTACACCCGGCCGCCGAAATTGGGCCATATCAAGATGTGCTCATCCTCTGGATCGAGTTCAGCGCCAAGGCCTTCATACATGAACGTGCCTTGCACGCTGGCCGTGGTCAACAGATCGCAGTTCAATCCCGCGGTGAAAGTTCCGGTGATGTCACTGGCAACATTGGTCGCAATGTCGTAGCTGTACACCTTACGAGTGTTCAGTATCCGGGCGAAGGAGATGATCTTCTGTGTCGACGGCACGAGGACACCGGGCATCGTCGTGTCGATAGCCAGGTCCGCTTTGCGCCTGTAGGTGTTGGTGCAGACGTCCCACGTCCCATATCTCGCACCCGCGTGCATATAGATCAGGCCATCAGCCGGATTGAAGACGACGAACCCTTTCCAGTCCCCGTTGCCATCGTTCGCCACCGAACCATCCGGATACGACGCAAGCCTGTCGAGGCGCTGCCACGTATCCACCCAGCCCGGAGTCGTGAAGTGATACAGCCATGCATCGGGTCTTCCGCTAGGACCGTCCCATGATGTATAGCCACCGAACTCAAACATCGCATCGCCTGTAAATCCCTCGTTAAAGCTTCCGACAGGACAAGAGAGCGAGTTCGGTGGAATGTAGGTCCGGTAATTGTAGAGGTGCTTCGAGTCGGGAGCGCAATTGCGGCCCGTCGAATCCTCCTGGCATTCGAGACAGGTGTTGAATCCGGGATTCATCGTCGTGTTTATTACCGGAGGCAGTGACGCAGGGCCGAACCCACTGACGTCCTGCCTGCCAGAAGTCGTCCCATTCCAACTGCCATACTCACACCCGGTAACGCCAGCTTCAATCGTGCCATCATCGTGGCCTGGGGTCGTCGGACTGTTGTAGCGGGTTAACGACGGGCTTACGCCGGCAGTGGCCTTGTACAGCTCGTTGCCTCCGTAAGCCGTGTGACCGCCTCCATTGAACAGCAGCGCCTCATCAACGAGACGCAGGATGCCAGATCCCCAGTCGTTGATTGCCGCTTTGCATCCCTCTGTGTAGGCGATGTTGAGACCGGCCGTTGGTGGACAGATCTCGTAACCGTTACGGTCGAATCTCGTGTTGATCCCGAGATCCGTCCACCCCTGGCTAAACGTGCTCGGCGGAGGACCTGCAGGGGCCGAGCTTCCCTCAACCTGGAACCCACCCGCAAGACTCCCACTTCCCACAAACTGGCCCAGACAGGGAACCGTGGTGACCACGATCACAGCCAATAAAAATGAGAGCCGCATCAGTTGTACGGCCCCCATTTGAAGTTGTCTCCATGGATCACGGTTTCCGAGCCCTTGCCGACGACTCCTGGCTGCCCCGCCGCAATACTGCTGTCGCTTATGGCCGACAGTCCGGTAATCGCAGTCGAGTTCTTATAGGCAGTGAGAGATGTCCCAACGCATTCCATCGAGAGCACATCCCCAATATTCCACGTCACCGCCGCTGAACCGAGGGACGTGTGAACACCATCGACATACTTCCCCATGAAGGTGTTTGTCCCAGACGCGGCCGCCGCCTCGACGTAGTAATACTTCCGTGTCGCATTAAGACCGCTCCCGCGACATTCGACGCCGATGGTATAGCTGCTCGTCCATCCCGTGGAATAAACGACCAGATCAAGGGATACCCACTGATCGTTCGGAGCCGAATTAACACTCGACTTCCACATGGCCGCGCCATGCGAACTGGTCAGGCCGAATATCTGCAGATCGGTTGTGCCCTTAACGCGGATGCCACCATTGATGTCTTCGAGATAGTTCCACTTGCCGGCGTCTCCGCTGCCACTCCCCAGGACCGACGCCGTCGTGTATCCGCTGTCGAAGTTTTCTGTGACCGTGGCGGCCCCGCGTCCACTGCCGCCGCTGATCGTGTACGTCGCCGTGCCAACAACCGAGTTCGGATAGCTGGTCGCTGCACACATCGCCTTCAGCGGCGACGCCGTCACGCTCGGCGTGGCTCCGGCCGTCGAGCTCGTCGTCGGATCATTGCCATCTTGCGTGGTGTACACCGTCGGCGTAGGCATCCCTGAGGGACAGGTCACCGTCACCGTCGCACCCGAGGCGATCGTGCTTCCGGATGCCGGGCTAAATGACGGCGTCCCCACTGTGTAGTACGCGCTCTTTTCCGAACTGTTTGTTAATCCAGCCTTAGTCGCGATCGCGCGCACCCGCTGCGTAGCTTCCGAGATCGCCGTCGTGTACTCCGTTGATCCGCCGTCGCAGGTTCCTGGCGTCGTTGCGGCCGGTGGGCTACCGTTCGTCGTGAAGCAGATTTTCGCGCCTGAGGTCGCGGTTGCCATCGTGATCGTGCCGCCCGTACCGATCGCGCGGCCATCCGGAGTAAACGTCGGCTGCACCGCATTGAGCAGCCATGTTGAATCCCACGCCACTCGGTGCCAACGGCTCGCTGCTCCAACGTAACGATATTGGTAGTTCGTATCAAACTTGCAGTCACCATCCGATCCCGCATCAGAGGGGCTCGCAGGCGTTCCAGCCGTACACCCGCCCGTGCTTGCTGCTGACTTCATCTGCCCGGAGAGCAGGTTCACCACGCCATCGCCGCTGGCGATCGTGGCGCTGACCTGACCGATCACCCATACGTCGGTCGGTAAACTCGCCCCCGCATCGTGGCAGTTCCCAGCCGTGGAAGTACTCGCCACTACGTAATGCTGGGCCGTCGCCGCTCCATCGAATGTGCAGGTTGCCTGTCCACTCAACGCGATGAATGCACTCCCGCTGGTTGCGCCGCCAGAAACTACGACATACACCGGAACCGCTGTGTCGCTCGTGCCCGCCTTGACTAATTTTCCTGCCGCATCGAACTTCGCGAGTAGCTTGTTCGTCGTCCCAGTGGTGGTGTCGTTTGCGATGCCAGTACCGAACCTGATGCCATTCTCGAACGTCTTCACGCCCTGAATGCTTTCGTCGCCCGTTTTGTGGACTACGGCGGAATCATCCGCCTTTGCTGCTAGACCAGGGAGCGTGCCCTTCGTCTGCGTGGCGAGATCGATCTTTGTTTGTGCGTGCGCAACTACAGAGAAGAACAGCAGCAGCGCGGCGGCCAGGCGCAATCGCATGGAGATCTCCCTAGTAGCGGTAATAAGCGCGATGAACGTCGCCCGTCAGAGGCTTTGCCGATGCCGTATACGTGACTGTGTTCCCCGTGATGGTGTAGTCTGCGCCCGCGCCTTCGATCATCAGCTGGCCGTTCTTGTACAGGCGCAACGACGACGTCGGGCTCGGCGAATTCGTCAGCGTGAAAGCTGCGTTGGTTCCGTTCACCGTTCCCGAAGGCGTTTCCGCATCAGCAAAGTTAGTCGTCGCGCTGCCGGAGCCATCACCCAAGGCGACCCAGGCGGATCCGTTGGACCGGCAAAGGGCAATCGCAGATCCACCTCCTGAACCGCAGTTGCCGCCCGTCAATGCGTCGGTGATGACAACCCATTTGCCCGAGCTGGCAGCGGCAGAAGGCCGGGTTGCGACGGTGAAATCCCCGAGGAAGTTATGCGCGGCGACCAGACCTGCATGAGTATCGAGTTCGGCCTGCGTCGCAATGTCGACAGCGCTAAAGATCGTGCCGTTCGAAACCGGAGCAGTGCCGTTGCCGGCAGATCCGAGCCCCGTCCCGCCGTTTGCCAGCGGCAGTACGCCCTTCACCTGTGTACTGAGATCGAGTTGCGTAACGGCCGCCATCGCCACTAGTGCGAACAGCAGCATGAACGCGATCATCGGCCGCGAAAGCTTTGCTTTGTTCATGAGTGTTCCTTTCCTAGAAAACTGCCCAAACTTTGTCGCCCGATTTCGGTGCGCGCGTCATCGTCACCACATTGCCGCTCACGGTGTAGTCGTCCCCATCCATCAGCTGCTGCCCGTTCCAGTACCAGGTAAAGGAGAGCGAGTCGGCAGGCGCGACACCGATCGTGAACGTTAGACGCGCGCCATCCGGCGATTCGGACGGAATGAATCGCCGCAGATTGCCGGTGGACGTAATCCCGACCACGGTCGCGAGACTGAAGTCCTGGGTTCCGCGGAATTGATTGCTGCCGTTGCGGATCGCGCAGTCATTACCGGCAGGCGGCGGTGCTTGCCCGTTCTCGGGCGTCCTGTTGGCTGGATTGAAAATGCCGCCATCGGCAAAACGAATCCAGTAGCGCATCTCCACGCCGTAAAGCTTGTTGTTGATGTACACGCCGAGCAGCCAGCGGGTCGCGTCGGTGATTCCGCCGCACGAGATCTGGTCGTTCCCATACAGCGTGAAGCTAAAAGCCCCAGTGGCGGCATTGACGGGAGCCGGCGAAGGGTTTCCGCCGCCCGTGGCTACGCCCGGAACCGTGGGCGTGTTGTCTCCGCAATTCCAAAGGCGCGCCCGGATCTCGCAATTCTTTCCACATGCCCCGCCGCCCAGGTCCTTCACATTGCCAGACACGGTCACCTGGCTTTTAGCGGTCAACACGGTGAGAAAGACGAAGAAGAAAAGCACAATCGCAGCGGCGATCAGGCGCGCAATTGTGGAGGATTTCATAGGCCCGAGCCTACGTCAGTCGGCCTTTTTCTAATGCGGAGTTTGCGGACTTTGCGGAGTTTTATTCCAAAATAAGAGCGACGCCGCCGCGTCGCCCATCGGTATACAAATGTTTAGTAGTTGGAGACCAGCAACTCGCCGAATTTCCTTCGCTTCGCCGCCTGCTTTGCCAGCGTGTATTTCACCTCGATCCGTCGCACCTTCAGCCCACAGGCGCGTGCCTCTTCACGCACCAATTCCGAATCGTCATAGCTCAGCAGAAACTTGCCTTTGACGTTCGCGAGCGACCGAATCAGCTCCCGATGGCGATCTTCTGCCAGAGTCTCGTAGCGGCCATTGCGGCCGAACGACGTGTAGGGCGGATCACAATAGAAGAACGTGTCCGGAGAATCGTAACGCCGGATGCAGTCGGCAAAGTCGCGGCGCTCCACCTGGACGTCGTGGAGCCGCGTCGCCGTCTTTGTCAGGATCTCGCGTACGGTGGCGATCGATTTATGGACCGCCCGCGCGTGCGATCGCAGCGATGCAATTGCGGTCGTCGCGAAGTGCTCACCCTTTGCTCCGAACGACCACCAGGTCAGGTACGCGAACCTCATGGCACGGTGGATCTCGTCGGTTGGATGCGCGCCCTTCCAGTCCAGGAATCGCTCCGCATGAACGATTTCTATATCGAACGCCTGGGCGAGCTCAGCCGCGCGGTACTTGGCAACACGAAAGAAGTTGATCAGGTCGGAATTCCAGTCGTTCAGGATTTCCCATTGCGATGGATCCTTGGCAAAAAGCAGCTTGGCGGATCCGCTGAAGACCTCCACATAGCAGCGGTGTTTAGGAATGAGTTTGAGCAGTTGAAGCTTGAGATTCTTCTTTCCCCCCGGCCATCCAAACGGTGCATTCATACAACAACTCGTAACTCGGAATGCGCCGCCAGGACTATTTAGAAGCGTGATTCAAACTGAGGAAAACTCCAGAAAGTCCATGACTCCCCGGTTGAGCGCCCTGGCGGATGCGCTGCCGGTATTCGCACACTTTTGGGGCCGCTACTTTATTCTTCTATCGTGCGCGTTCGCACATATACAATTGCGGCTCCATAACGACCAAGGCAGGTGCTGATTTGGCGACCAACCGCTCTTTACCTCATGCGATCCTCGAACTCCGTAAAACTTTGAACATGTCTCAGACCGAGCTCGGGGACAGGCTCGGCGTAGGCGCTATGTCCGTGTCGAGGTGGGAGCGTGGAGTGATCCCGACCGCAGATCACCTTATCGGCTTGGCCAAGCTGTCTTCCAGTCCGCAGCAGTTCTGGTTTTTCGTTGGGAAAGCGGGGCTGACAAAGCAGGACCTGGTAAAGAAGTAACCGGCGTTCAGCCGTTGGAGCGCGGAAGCTGCATCCGATTGAGCCGTTGAAGTTCCGTGGCGGCCTTGTGTCGGGCCTCCCTCGCCTGTTCCAGGACCTTCACGTCGGCCGTGGTCTGAATCAGGTACTCGCAGTGCTGCAAAATTGACTGGTACTGCGAGCGCAAATAGCGATATTCGTCGATCGGGACCATGCGGAGATCAAAGAAGAGTAGGCCTTAACGGCCCCGTTGGTCCATGACCTTTTGCCCAGATCGTGTAACTTCGGTAACAAGCCCCTCCGAAAAGACGGCGGGGCTCCGGAATTTCAGTCGGAAGCGCCGCCAAAGCCTTTCACTCGGCCGCCCTGGGCCGGTTGAGCTTCCAATTCTGCGAGATTCCGTACGAGGTTGTAAACGAACCAACCTTTTCCTTTACCGACGCTGAACAGCTTCTGCTTCGCATTCGCGTTCGATTTCCATACGCCGATGCCATCGTCGTATGCCTCATATCCAATGAGCTGCCGGAATGGTGCACGAAACATCTCGCGGTCACCTTTGAAGTAGAGAGCCTCGGACGTGATGTATAAGTTCCCGGTATCGACTGCTTCGATCGACGAGGTTTCGATTGGACGCCCCTTAAAGGCCCCCACCCGCCAGTAGAGCCCTCTCGCCACGCGAACGCTGGCTCCGGAAGTCCCTCCTACATAGCTGCGTCTCGTTTTCTCAGTCAAATAAGTGACGTCCGGAAATGCCCACACCAACGCTTCGTCTGCCTGGAGTATGAAAGGCAGCGCATGATCTTCTGGAAGCTTCACTCGCTGGGGAATCTTTCCTTCCATCACTTCACGAAGCGCACCGGCCATCGCGATCTGCTCGGCAACAGGCGACTCTCGTATCTGTTTCTCGAAACCAGATTCCATTAAGAAGAGGGCCAGGCGATCCTCCTCGTCTTTCGATAGGATCTTATCTTCCAGCGTCAGCCGGACGGCGTCTGCCAAGCCTCCCACAACAGCCTGGGCCTGTTCACTCGCGGAAAGGAATCCATCCTTCGCAATGCTCAATATCATACCTTTAAATTTTGCGCGCATATCCGGATCGAGCGCAGCCTGACCGGCGAGTTCGCGAGCGTCGCGCAATGCCTGGTCATGACGTTTTTGGCATTCCTCGTGGACCTCTTTAAACCAACCAGCTTTGTTGCCACAAAACCTGCATTCGGCCATGTTTTCTCCCTTTACGGAACGCGTCCCATGCGCCAACACACTCTGCCAATGATTTCCCACTCGGGATCGTCCGAAATGACAACAATTTGGTGGCGTGGGCTGGTGTGTTGCGGAACGAGCATCTCACTTTTGCCTGATTTTCGTAACCACTTGATCGTGACTCCGCCGTCGGGGGAGACGGCCGCGACCATCTTTCCGTATAGTTTGCTCCGATCGCGCACAGACGTATCGATAACAACGATGTCGCCGTCATCGAGGATGGGACTCATCGAATCGCCCATCACTTTAATGCAAGTTGCGTGATCCGGCCGAGGGACCCATTTCCTCGGCAAAATCATCATGTCTTCGATATCGCGCTCCTGAATCGTGCGAGGAGATCCCGCGGCGGCAGCATCTTTTAACAATGGAATTGCGACAGCATCGGGGATCTTTTTCAGATTTCCGGACCCGGCTTTGAGTGCTCCGGGCGCAGGTTCGAAGAGGATCGTCAACGATTGTGGATGTACTTTCTTTCCCAGGGATGTCATCGCTGTATCCATCGCGTCTCGATCCAAGCCCGCTAACTGCCAAAAATACCAGCAGTCTGGGTCACCTGCGATCTGCCCAATCTTCAAAAAGTTTTCGGCAGCGGGCGTGATTCGCCCGGCTTCCCAGTTCGAGACCGTAACTTGCGACACACCAAGCCTTTGCCCGAAAGAGGCTTGGTTTCCACCCACCCTTTTTCGGACCGCTGTGAGGCGATCCGCCCAATCAGGTTTCGCCAATTTGGCACCTGTCTGCACTTTCTCCTTGACGTTCCTTATAAATGCACTTATATAAGTGTACTTATGAAGGTCATCACCTGTGACCCCGAAAATAACACGTCGCCCAGCCATAGGCGAAGGGCCGAACTCTACCGGGGTTTTTACGGAATTTACTCGCGCATAGCCCGCCGCGAAGGCGTTCATCCTTCGCTGGTTTCGCGGGTCGCGCGTGGACTCAAACGGTCTCGACGTATCGAGCAGGCGTTGGTCCGCGAATTTCGTCGGCTTGAAAGGAAAACAGCCTAGGGCTCCGTCCATGCCTGACATTGTCGGGCTTTCGACTTAGGAAACGACATGCCTACTGACGAACAAAGAATCGGCGACACAAACCAGGCAAGCCTTTTTGACCAAGACGCCGTGCCGGGGAGCCTGGACATCGAATCGGTTGTCAGGGCCGTTGTCGCCGAAGCGATCAAACGGTGCAACAAGAGCCGGGCGCAAATCGCCGACGAGATGAGCTATCTCGTTGCAGGAAAAGTCACAGAGCAGATGCTCAATGACTACACTGCCGAAAGCAAACCCCATCGTTTCCCAGCTCAGTTCATCCCAGCCTTCTGTCGCTCAACCGGAGATTACAGGCTCTTGATCTGCCTGCTTCGTCCTTTGGGGCTGCGCCTTATTAACCAGCGCCAATCGGAACTCCTGAATTTGGCGGAGCGATTGGAGGCAAAGGAACGGGCTGATCGCGATTTCGAGAATGCTAAAGCGATCACGATGGGGGCCGCGCGATGAGTCGACCACGCCCGTGTGTGACCAAAGACGAACTCATTGCCCTCACCGGGTGGTCCGATCGCACCGTTCGCCTAAAGGCGGAACTGAAGGAAATCGAGTGGCGCTACGTAGATGCTGAGCGGTCAGGCCGTCGCCCGCGCGCCTACTTTGTCGACTCACTGCCAGCCGAATTTCAGGCGAAGTATTCGCGCCAGCAATTGACGAGCGCTTCACAGGAACTCGCCGCGAGATCGTCGGGCCAGGTGCTGCCGCCGCAGAGCTTAAATCCTAATGCCTGCTTAAACGGGGCCGGTCACGCGGCCCCACCGACGATGCGGCGCATGATCGTCAACGAGGAGCAGCAGCGCCAAGCGGAACAACGGCTTGCGGCAATTCAGCCGCTCCTCGATTGCCAGCGCACGAAGCGCCGGCCAGATGTCACATCTGCCGATGGGCGGCGGTTGACGAGCATCGACGCTCTTGCCGGCTACATCGCCGAGCAGTGCAATGTCGGCAAAAGCACCGTTTATCAATGGGCGCTCAACTTTCGCCAGGAAGGACTCGCCGGACTCGCCGACAAAATACGCAGCGATAGTGGAACCTCCCGATTCTTTGCCAAGGAACACCTGGCTCAGGCAAGGGCGTTCGTAATCTCGAAGTACTATCGCGACCGCCTCACGTACCGCATGACGTACGAGCGCCTGCAGGAATCCTGGGATTCGCTCGACACGAATGGCGAGAAGCTTCCCTCCTACACCACGGTCCGGGCATTCCTGAAGAACACGGATGAGCTCCCCGAGCCGGTCAAGATCTATGGCCGCGAAGGCTCCACTGTGTACGAGGCGAAATGCTCTCCGATTCTCATCCGCGACTTCGCTGTCGCAGTAAACGAAGTCTGGGTCAGCGACCACGGCAAGCATGACGTATGGGTCTGGAACGATTGCTTCTCGGGCATTCCTCGCGGCATCGCGATTCGGCCATGGCTGACTGCCATCCTGGACATGCGTTCGCGGAAGATCGTCGGCGCAAACTGGAATGCTCAACCGAGCGGGCACACGGTCTCGACCGCGCTCCGCCATGCCGTTGTTAGCTTCGGCATCCCGCAAAAGTTCTACATCGACAACGGCAAGGACTACGAATCGATCGGACGGATCGATTACTCGATTGAAGCCAGTGGCGTGCTTCACCGTCTCGGCGTCGAACCGCAGTACTGCATTCCGAAGCATCCCCAGTCGAAGCTGATCGAGAGTTGGTTCTCCACCGTCCGCAAGCGTTTCGATTCGCGCTTTGGTCCTTTCTATTGCGGCGACTCTCCCTCGAACCGTCCCGAAGAATGCGACTCGGTCCTAAAAGAACACAAACAGTTCCTTGAAAGGAAGCGCGCGGCGACGCCACTCATGCCGGCAAGCGAATTCATTCGCATCGCGGCGCTGTGGGTCTTCGAGGACTACAACGACGAATATCGCGCGCACAGCGGGCGCGGCATGGAAGGGCGTACGCCAAACGAGGTGTTTCAGGAGGAGTACCCGGCGAATGCGCGCCGCCTCGACTCACATGACTACATCCAGGAGCTTTTCTGGAAGCGTGAAACGCGCCAGGTCCTCGAAGGTGGAACCGTCCAGATGTTCAACGAGCGCTATGAGCCTGCTGACATCGAATCCAGCGCCGCGCTGTTCTCGTTGATCGGGCGCTCCGTCCTCGTCGCATGCGATCCCTATGACATCGGGGACGCGATCGTGCTCGACCACGCCGGCACTCCGCTCGGCCGCATTCGCGCCCAAAAGCTGGTCGCGCACGGTCCCATCTCGCGAGATGACGTAAAGCACTCGATGCGTACCCGCCGGGCGGTTAAGCGCGCTGTCGAACAGCATCTCCAGGCTATCGGAGCGCAGGTGGAAAGCGAAGTGGACATGTTCCGCCGCCGCGCCGCCATCTCCGCGCCCAACGATTTTGTACCTGAACCAAAAGCTTTACCGGCCCCGATACGCGGCAGTCTGGCTCCGGCCACGGCTCCGCAATTCGTAGAGGACGTCGTCGACGACATCCTCTCCGACAACTAAGGAACGTTCATGGCTCTCTCTCTCGAAGAACGACGGCAGTTGATGGCTCTCGACTTGCCGGAGTACGACGCGGCGGTGAAAGAGGTCCGCGACTATATGGCGCGGACACAGCTCACCTCAGCGGATATCGCGATGCGGATCGGCTATGCGGATTCTTCGATTCGCAACTGGCTCAACGGCTCGTATGCGAATGTCGCCTCCCACGACACAGCAATCCGAGCAGCGCTGATGGGATATATGACGGCTCATCCTATCGGCGCGACGCAGCACCAGCAAGGCAAGCTTCACGAGACGCGCAACACGTCACTGTTGCTGAAGTACTACAGCAAAGCGCTTGCGAACGGATACGCCTATTACGTCCACGGAGATCCGGGGACCCAAAAGACGTGGGTCGCAGAATTCTTCCAGCAGCGAGTCAACATCGAAGAGGCTAAGGGCAACCGTCGCGTCCACATCGTCTACTCGCGCGGTGGTCATCTGCGTCCGCTCGATTTAATGAAGCGGGTGGCGGAGGCTTGCGGCATCGCGGGCTTGGGAAACATTGACCGCATCATTCGCAACCTTCGTCATGAGTTTCGTGGCATAAGGGCGCTGTTGATCTTTGATGAAGCCCAGCACCTCAGCGTCGAGTGCCTGGAAGTCATCCGCGAGCTCTACGATCGGCCACCGTACACGGGCCTCGTCTTCCAGGGATCGCACGAGCTTCATCGCAACTTTATTCGCCACGCCCTCACCCTCGAACAATGGATGTCCCGCTTCCGCCAGGGCAAATCACTTCCAGGCCTGGACGAAACCGAAGCCTGGAAGATTGCCGATGACGAGATCGGCGACATGCTCCGCGCCATGTTTGGCAAGAAGGAAGCCGACGCGAAGCTGAAGAAGCTGGTCGACGGGTCGCGCGCGACGGTTCTCCGCTCGCAGGAAAAGGTGCAGTACTTCCAGGCGCGTCGCCTCTTCAACGCCATCAACGAAACCCGCGAAGCCCTGGCGCAGAGAGGCGGTGAAGCATGAGCCGCCGCGTCGTGGTCCACAACTATCCCGCCATTCCGCGCGCCGCGATCGAGGAAGGCTTCGCGGCAATGAGCCTTCCTGAGATTGCAGAGCGGCTCGGCATGACTCGGCAGCGCGTTTGGCAGGTTTATCGCAATGCGATGGCGAAGCTGGTCGCGCAACCGGAAGCGCTTCAGTCTCTGCGCGAACTCGCCCGCGAACGCCAGCGGTTGGCTGAACAGCGCGTCGGTATGTGGGAGGTGGAACAGTGAAACGTCAAGCCTCAGTCTTCGAAGCCGCCGTCGAGCAGGATCCGCGCCTTCGTGCTCTGCGCGATCTCGAATCCACTCACTGCGCCTGCGGACGCCGCAAACGCGAACAGCAGTCGTTCTGCAAACCCTGTTACAAGCTGCTTCCCGGCGACATCAAGAACGGTCTCTGGACGCACATCGCGAATGGCTATATCGAGTGGTACGAGAAAGCGAAACAGTTCCTGCAGCAGAACGGGAGGATCGCCGCATGAGCGCTCGAACGATTCTCAGCCGTCCACAGATCCTCGGCCGCATCGAGAGCGCCCGGATCAATCTGAACCTCACCTACGAGCGTTACGTGAAAGCGCGCAGCGCAGCGGACACCGATTTCGAGACCGCGATGGTGTACGCCATCTCCGCCAGGGAATCGATCGACCGCGCGATCGCGGACCTGAAGGCCCTGAATCCGGAAAGCGAGGCCGCGAATGGATAGCCAGCTTCGTAGCGCGATCACTGAATTGCTCGCGGCTTCTGAGGAAGTCGAGAGCTTCGTCACCGACGAGTTCGGCCTGCGCCTGACTGACGCAATTGATCAGGTAAATCGGGAGCTGCGTCGATTCGATCTCGCCGAGCTCCAGAAGAAGACCGAGGCCGCACGATGAACCCCTACGATCGCGCGAACCAGATCTTCGATCGCTATGTCTGGCCGCTCATGGTCATGGCGTTCATTGCGCTGATCGCGCTCAACGCGTATCGCGCCTGGCTGCATTACGACGCCTGGAAATGGCAGGTGCTGCCGTGAACGGAATCGCGATCGCTGTCGCCCTGGGCACATTCGTACTCGGCTTGCTCCTTGGCGGCACCATCGTCTTCGTCGTGGTCTTTGGGCCACGAGCTGATGCCGCGCGGCAAAGGAGCCCTCGATGACGGCTGCTCCCAAGTCGTGTGTCGCGCAGGTCTTCTACTGCAAGGTTTGCGGTGTGCAGAAAGGCGCGGCCAATCGCTGGTACCTCGTGGAATGCGGCGAGCTATGCGATGGCGACGCGATTCTCTGCGTGAGGGAGTGGGACCCGGACGAGGCGAGATTCGTTGGTAAGCGCGATGCGCTCGTCCCCGTCTGCGGCGAAGCACACGCACAAGTTTTGTTAGCGCGGTGGTTTGAATCGAAAAGCTTCGAACCATCGCGGCAATTTATCCCCGAGGGAAGCAAATGACAGAAGCGAAGGCCCCAACAGCTGCGCGGCTCGACAAGCTCTGCGCAGAACGGATCGCACTCCAAACTCAGTGTGAATCCGCCGACAAGAAACTCGCCGCCAAAGACGCGGAGATCATGGCCCTGGTGAACCAATGGGGCCGGTCGCCGGACGGCTCCGACAAGTCTCTTCGCCTGGAAGGCAACCAGTACCAGGCCACGTCCATCGGCGGCGTGAACACAGAGATCGATCAGAACAGCGTGCTGCAGCTCCGGCTCGCGCTGGTGAAGAACCGCGCCGGCCACTTCTTCAACAAGCTGTTCGTTCTGAATTCCAAGTTCACGTTGGCTCCGAACGCGGAGGCGGCACTATCGATTCCTCCTTCGAGAGCACCGAAGAATCTCGCCACGCTCTTCCACTCGTGTCTGTCATTCAAGCCCAAGAAGCCACGTCTCGACGTGAAGCCGGTCGCGGTGAAAGGAAAGGCTGCCCGGTGATTTCGTTCGCCGTTCAAATTCCGCTGCCAGACGGCGCAACCGGTCTCGTCACTGCCGACATGATCGAGTGCGCCGCCTGCGGCGTGGCCCGCAACGTCTTCGTGAACCAGGACGGAAGTTCCGTTTGCCTGGGCTGCAATAACGAGATCAAGCGCATTCAGCGCCTGTTCGCGTTTCCGCGAGTCGACCTCATTCTCGCGCTTCGCAAGTTCCACACGCAGGGAGGAAATGACTGATGTTCTGTCCTCAGTGTGGCAACGAACCTGTCACGGTCCAGATCCGCCAGACCGAGCGGCAACTCATCAGCGCGCGCCACTACTGCGCTCCTTGCGACCTGTTCTTGCTCTACCGCTACGAGACGCGGTCCATCGAGATCGAGTTTGGTCCCGAAGCGTGGATGCACGAAGAGCGCCTGATCGCCGAAGAAGTGCGGCAGATGTTCCTGGTATTCGACGGCGGCCGCGCGGCCGCCAGAACCGCAACCGAACGTCCAGCGCTTGCGCTGGTGAACCGATAGGAGGAGTTACGTGGAAAAGCCTTACAGATTCGACTATCTGCAGCCCGCAGATCGTCCGGTCGTCGATGGCCTCGAAAAACACGAGGTCGTCTACGCGAAAGATCAGCCGGAATATATCCCGCTTCGCTGCCTGCGTTCTGTATCCGCCGATGTGAAGGTGATGTCGCGCTGGACCCTGACACCGGAACAACGAAAGGCTGTTGCTGAGGGAGCTGACATCTTCCTCACGCTATACACCTTTGGCCAGCCCTTACAGCCAATTGTTCTGGCCGTCTCGGACAACCCGAATCCGACATATTTCGAGAGCTATTTCAACCTCGTCCCGGTCGTTACGGCGGGTGGCATCACGAACACCAAACCGAGCGTGACCGCAACAGCAGGCTAACAAGAACGAAGGAGCGGGACCATGACTACAACGCCGAATCTCTTTGGGACGCCGTCCTACGGGCAGCGTACTTGGGAATTGCTGCTCGGTCCCAATCCGCAACCGCGCGCGCTCACTGACTGTGAGCGCGCCGTCCTAAAGAAGTTGATGGGGCATCCTGGCGAGCGCAACGCGGCTCCGATCGCCGATTTCGCTGAAAAGCTGAACTACACGCCTCGGCAGATCAAGGAAGCTGTTCGCTGCCTGATCATGGAGTTCGACCTCCCAATCGCCGGCTCCCGTCAGAAGCCATTCGGTTATTACATGGCGACAACTTCCGAGGAGATCCAGGCGGCATCGCGCCCGCTTGAAAGCGAAGTATTCGCGCTCATGCAGCGCATCCGTGCTCTTCGGGGCCCCTCGCACATCGCTGATTTTGCGAAACGCCTGGTTGAAAAGGTCAACGGCGGGAGCGAGGACGCTGCGTGAGCGACATCATCAAAACCTGGCCAAGTTTTATGCCGCGCGAGCGTGTGCTGACAGTGTTCACGCATTGCTGGGGCCGCTTTTACTTCTCCGTCGGGAAAGGACGCCCGAAACAAGATGTCGAGCGGATGTGGTTTACACACCAGGGCGAGGTCCTCGGTCACTTCAGCGTGGGCGAATTCTTTCACTACGAGCGTGAAGGCCAGCTTCCCCGGCTGCGCTCAATCAGCAACCGCGAAAGTGAATGGCAGTTCCGTCCAGGTATCTGGATCGCAATCTGTCCAGGTCCATTCGTCGCTCTTGGGGAAAAGCTTTGCTACGAGAGCTTTCGCGGATGGCGCTACTTCGAACTTGAAAAGTATCGCGGTTCTCTGGAGGCACTGATTCGCATATGAGACTGATCTTCTTCCTCATCGGATTCTTCACCGCCCGCTACGGACGCGACCATCGAGACATGGTGCAGCGACTCCGCGAAGCTGGAGGCCTGTAATGGCGACCCGCATCCTCCACTACGAAGTGAAGAGCAAAGTCGGCAGCGCCCGTGTCCTTGTCTTCGCGTTCCGCTGCTCGCAGTGCCTGACCGACTTTCACATCGCTTTGCGGCCGGAGTGGTGTCCGTGCTGCGGCGTTCACTTCTACCAGGAAAAGGAGTTCGGAAAGCAGGAGGCGCCATGCCCTGCGTCGTAGTGAACATGCCCGGTGGAGGATACGCGATCTGCAAGGTGCAGAAGCCTCGTCCTAAGAAGTGCTCCATCTGCGGAAAGATGAGCGCGAACTATCAATGCGATTTTCCGCAGCCGACAAAACAAAACCCGGACCGGACCTGTGATGCCTGGCTATGCGCATCCTGCCTGGTACCGGTTGGGCCTGATCGCGACTATTGCCCAACTCACCCACGCCCGCTGTTTGGAGGAGATGCAGCCTGATGCCTCCCGAGATCACAGCCATGCTTGAGGTCCAGGAACTCGAAGCGATGTACGCGCGCGGCGTGGCGTTCTGGGCGCTTGTTCTTAAGGTCCGTCGTGCCTGGATCTTCTGCACGCGACTCAGGAGTTTTCGTTGATGACAGCGCAACGTGCATACGAGAGACGCTCAATCGACGGATTTGAGTTCGGTGTCCGCACGATCTACCAGGGCCGCTCGATTCACCGTTTGGAATTGGTGAAGTTCAGCGACGCGCCCTGGCCGCCCGACGAGACGCTGATGAAGTACTTCGGTGGCAACAATTTCGGAGCCCGTATTAAACGCGCAGGCCCTGTCCTGCTTTTGGAGGTCTATGTCGACTAACGATGCCGATTTTCAAGCCCGTCTGGAACGCGTCGACGAATTGACGAAGGCGTTTTCTAAATACTCGTCTTCGGCGCTTGCGTCGGCGTTGGCCGTCGTCTGCGTCACCACAGAAGAACGATCCGAATACGTGCACACGGCGCTCACAAAATTCGAGGAACTCGACAAGAGTCTGCTTCGCAACGGCAGCAAAGCTAAGGCTCCGCGAACCGTTCGTATACCAGCGCGAAGCATGGCAAAGCGAGACGCGAAGCCTTTGTGAAAGGCAGGTCACTGGGACGCTGCCAACAGTCATTGTGATGCAAATCGGCGGTTGCTCGGTAACGCCAAGAAGCGCCGCACGAACGTTGTAAATAGACCGCCCGGAAGAGGCGGAAGGACTAAGGGGCCACATTGGTCGACAGAGTATGTCAACTACCAGGATGCGGAAAGTCTGTACCGAACATCAAAGCTCGCTTCTGTACGTACGAATGCAAGAAGGAAGACTATCGCCGGCGTCGGGCTGCTCAGCGCGCAGCGGCCGCGTTAAAGAAGCCGAAGCTGTGTCCATCCTGCAAGGCTCGGCCGAAGCGATTCTGGATGGTGGTTCGCGGGCGTCGCGTCGGCCTGGTCAACCCTGCCACGGTCGTCGAGATCGCGGCGATCGAGCCGGCAGCAATCAAGGCTCTGGTCACTGCCAAGCGAAAGGAGTACTCGCGTGAGAAACAAGTTGAAGGACCGAGCGGGCCGTCGCGGACGCTTCACCGCCCAGTTCTCACGGTTCGGGTTAAGGCGGTCGCAGTGGGGAAACACGGTGACAGCGCTCATGGTCGACGTCCGCGACGAGAGCGGCGACCTCGTAACCGACCACTTGTGGTTCAAGGTCGGAAAACTGATGCGCGAACTCTCACTCGAAAGAGGAGATCGCGTTGAGTTCTACGCCACAGTCGGCGCTTACGAGAAAGCAAATCGCGACGCCTGGATCGACGACGACGAACCGCGCCGCGTTACCGATTACTGCCTTAAGCGCGCGGCTGGCTTCCGTAAGATTGGAAAGCCCGAGGCCACAGCGTTGCCTTTGTTCGAGGAGTCTTATGGAGAAGATCAGCAGCAGCCAGCTCAAGCGTCTACAGACGCTCTATAACGCGTACACACGGCGAGATATGGACCCACGCGTCGGCCTGCGATCGCAGCGCCTTCTGTGGGCAAGCCAGGCCTGCAAACGTCCGGTCGCCAGCTTCAGTGTCCTGACGCGAGACGAGGCGAACGATCTCATCGACACTCTGCAGATCTCGCTAGGTCAACCGATCGAACCGCCGCGTCATCGTCCTACGTCGCAATATGCGGCCACTTCGGCTGGTCTCGAAGGACGTCGCGGCGATAACGGACCCAAGACCATGGTGACGCAAGCCAGCCTCGATCGCATTCGCCGCGGTTACGAGCGCATGGGATGGGATGAGTATCGCTTCACCGCCTGGCTGCAGTCTTCGAGCGGTCCGCTGAAAGGCCGCACCGAGATCCGCACCGAGTGGGACGCTAATCGCGTCTGGTGGGCGCTGAAGCCCATGCTGAAGCGTGCCGGGGTTTGGAAGGAGCGCGTGACTGCATGAGTGACCAAACAGTGAAAGTGAAACGCATGAGCGTTGGGAAAGCAGTCGTCCGTAGCAACGAAGGCGCGAAGGCCGTCACCAGCCTGCGCTGCACGATCAACGGCGCGCATTTTCATGCCGAAGGTGATGCAAAGGATGTCGCCGCCAAGTTCGACGAATTCCTGGAGAAACTCTTCGCTCCTCTGAGGAGTAAGGATGCCTAAGCGTCCGAAGATGATCTCGCTCCGCGAGGCGGCCGAAATCATAGGGTGTTCCGACGACACGGCACGCCGTTTGGCTCATGCCAACGAGCTTGAATGGTTCACCCTTCGCGATCGCGGCTGGATGTTGGTCAGCCGTGTTTCGGTCGATCGATTTCTCGCTCGCCGCGCGAAGCACAACGGCGCAGGAAAGCCCGGGAAGGAGCGCCGCTGCAAATGATCACTCCGACCACGATCAAACGAAAAATCTGGATCTCAACCAAGCGGGCTAAGGAGCTTATGGAATGCTCCGATGACTCTGTTCTGCGGCTGCTGGAATGTGGCGCGATCGACGGCCACAGACGCACACTGCGGGGTTGGTGGCGAGTCGATTACGACAGCGTCTGCGCCTACATGCAGTACCTCGAAAACGGCGGCTCGATCAAAGACTGGCTGGAGCTCCGCAGGCAGGAAAAAGAGGTCCAAAAATGAGCATCTTAAAAGCGAAAAGCCATTGCCGTTTTGGTACCGACCGAATCGCATGCGGAATCATTCGTTGCCGTTTTGTAAATCGCGCGATATCAGCAACTTACAATGATCTGCGTATAGGCGCTGTTCTAAAACGGCAAAACGGCAACCGACTTCGGTTAACCGCGACGAAGATTCAACAGCTTACAGCGATTCAAATCGCCAAGAACACGCGTTACGCGCTCAATACGAGCGGAATTGTGCCGGAGAAATCGTGCGCTCTTCGGCTCCGCAAAACCCTCGTAAGTGTTTAGCGCACCGTGATTTGTCCCACCACATCCCGCGTCGTCCCCTCACTTCCCACCACTCCGGTGTAATTCCCTCACCCCCAATCTGAGCCGCCGTCCTCTTCTCAGAGAAATCCAGCGTGACCACCAGGGCAAAGATGAGGGGATAAATGTAGCGATCAAAGAGATCCGTCGGCCAGCCAAAGTAACACTGCGGCAGGGCCAACCCAAGCTCGAACAATACAAAGAAATACGTGAACCTGCGCCATTGGCTTCGATTAGCCCAATGCAATAAGCGCTGCCAACGAAAGAGAACCGAAAGAAATAGCACCCACAGGAAGAAAATAGTGGATTGCAGCAAGAACAGTTGATGCTCGGCTGCCGGACGGTCTTTAGTCCACTGATAGACCAAAAAGCCGAGTGCAACACAGACCGCTGCGATCAGGCGATAGTGGAACTTTGCGTAACCGCGTTTCGGTTCGTTATGCATTCGGTGGTCAGGAATGTTAGTACGAAACGAGGGCAATGAAGCAACAATTCCGCGGAATCACTTAAACCAGTTCGTTATCTAGATCGGCCGCGCGATGTACTTCCCTTCCGACTGCTGCACGTAAGCCCACGGAATCTTCGGGTCGTGGGTGAAAATTACGAGCCACTCTTCGGGCACGGCATCTGCGTAGAACTTCTTCTTGCTGTACAGAGTCTGTAGCGGCAGGAGATCAAACGACATGCCCCAGGCGAGATCGAGATGCGCCGTGGTGGGGATGAGGTCGGAGATGTAGCAGGCCTTCTTGCCCGCGCTCTCGATGATCACGGACTGCATGAACTCGGTGTGGCCGGGATAGATGCGAACGGAGATTTCCGGTGTGATCTGCTGGTTGCCGTTGAGCAGCGTCATCTGTCCGGACTCGATGAGCGGGTTGTAGTTGTCGCTGATGTAGCTGATGCGGTCACGCTCCGTCTGCAATTGGCCGTGACGCCACTCGCCTTCCTGAACGTAGTACTGCGCGTTGGGAAACGTCGGGACGGGACGCCCCTCCTTATATATGGTGTTCCAGCCGCAGTGGTCGAAGTGAAGATGGGTGTTGATAACGACGTCGATCTCTTCGGTCGAGACTCCGGCGGCCTCGAATGATTGCAGCAGCTTTTCTTCGTGCCCGTAAATCTTGCGCATTCGGTCATTCAGCTTGTTGCCGATTCCGGTTTCGATGAGCACGGTCTTCTCGCCGCCGCGAATGAGCACGGAGTTGAGTCCGGCGCGAAGGCGGTTGAGTTCGTCGGGCGCCCACTTACGCTGCCACATGATTTTGGGGACGACGCCGAAGAAGGTGCCGCCGTCGAGGTAGTACTCGCCGTCGGAGAGGATGGTGAGTTCCAGATTGCCGAGAGTCGTTCTGTGCATGGAGGCTTTCAGCTGATAGCGCTGCTCTTAGCTTACAGAATTAGTCAGCCGTTGCAGAGTTGCATGATTTTGGATGGCTTATGCTGCCGTACTGGGATGCCGTCCCTGACGGGACTCTCGGGATTGCGGCGTGAATGTACCCGCCACTTACGTGGCGGTCTATGGCATGTCACGCCTGCGGCGCTCAAACAGCATTCTCCTTAAACTTCAGAGATCCCGTCAGGAACTTTGCAGAAATGTATTTTTACTTCTTTACCTTCTTCAGCGGGGCGTTACGTTTCTGCAAGGTCTCATCGATGGCTTTCTGGAGCATCTCGGCCATCATCTTGTAGCCCTCGGCGTTGGGGTGGAGTCCGTCAGCGGCGAGTTCTCGCTTCAGTAAGCCCTTTTCGTCGAGCATGACCGAGAAGTAGTCGACATAGACGTAGCCCTGGTCCTTGGCAAAGTCACGAAGCCAATCGTTGAGCACGCGGATTTGGGCCATGGGGCGCGAAACAAAGAACTTCTGCGAAGCTTCGGTGTAGTTGTGGACCGGCAGAATCGACGACACGATGACGGGAATCTTGTTGGCACGGGCGATGGCGGCCATGGCGCTGAAGTTGTTCTCGATCTGCTCGATGAGAATGGGGCCGGTGTTTCCGGCGATGTCGTTGGTACCGGCGAGGATGACCACAGCGGACGGACGCAGGTTCACCACATCAGGCTGGAAGCGGATGAGCATCTGCGAAGTGGTTTGCCCGCTGATGCCGCGATTGACGTAAGGTTTGCCGGGGAAGGACGCGGCGAGGTCCCAGTGGTCGGTGATGGAGTCTCCCATGAAGACCACTCGAGAAGGATCAGACTTGCGGATGGCGTCGGAGTCGGCCTTCTGGTAACGAGTGAGGTTGGCCCAGTCAAGGAGCCACTTGTCCATTTTGTCGGCGCGGACCTCGCAGTTGTCGGCGGTCTTCGGCGGAATGGCCTGCATGAATTGCGCAGAGGCCGAGGCGAGAGCGAGAAGCACGAAGGCGAGTAGGCGTTTCATGGCAAAACAGTGTAACCGATGAAAAGCTGCCCGCGGATTACGCGATGAAGCGGATTTTTGCGGATTACATTAGGAGCGGGTAAAGGACCAGGAAGTATCCGGTGAACTTGTAACGCTGGTGGAGACTTGATTTAGGAATGATCAATTTCCCTACCAGCGGATCGATGACGGTAACCGCATCGTCGGTGATGGAAACAACTGCGATGAAATGTCCGGCACCTCCCGGAAGAACGACTCCGGCGATGGAGGGAGCAGGCGGTGCATCGGTTTCGTTCTGGATAACGACGCGAGTTGCGATGCCGCGCTGGTTTAGCGCCCGCGCCAAATACCAATTCTCGGTGCCGCCGCGATAGGTGTAGGCCGCGCGCGCTAGCTCCTTTTCCGAAGTAACAACACCGAACAGCTTTGAAAGATTGGCCGCACTCGTTGGGCCGCAGGTGGATGGTGTGCTCTGGAGGCAAGCTTCCTCGTCGCATCGGTCGTGAAGCGTGCTGAAATCGAGGGGTGCAATGAGCGGCTTCATGAAAGGGATGAAGGTGAGCACGACCAATGCGGCCGGAATTGCCAACTTCTCTCCTTTGCCCTCGGGCGCCGACCATGAGTACAGGAATCCTGCAAGGACTCCGATGCCCGAGGCGAGTAGTTCACTTCCGAGAATTGTGCGGAGTTCGTAGAACCATGCGGCACGGTCAAAAAGATGTGTGTAATAAAGCACGTACACTACACCGGGGACTGCAAGGACGACGGAAATTGCGAGAAACAGCAGACGACTGCTGCGAGCGACGAGTCTTTGTTCCGCCGAACGGCCAAGCCAGAACGTGATCGCTGCCAACATCAATGTAGGAACGATCATGGGATTTACTCGCATCGAGGGGAACGTACTACGGCTGGCATAAGTTGTTCAATGACTTGTGTGGTGAGACAAGGGCTGCAGTGATACCTTTTCAGCTAACGGCGATGAACATCACGGTTTTCTCATCTTCTTCCGATGCGGTGGATCCCCTGTTCTTTGAAGTGGCGCGCGAGTTGGGGCGGCGGATTGGGGCACGTCGCGACACGTTGATCTATGGCGGCACGAGTATCGGCCTGATGGGCGCGGTGGCGCACGCGGCGCGAGAGGCCGGTTCACCGGTGGTGGGCATTATTCCGAAGTACATTGCCGACCGGAGGATCGCGTTTGAAGAGGCCGACGAGTTGATCCTGACCAACAACCTGCGCGAGCGCAAAGCCATGATGGAGCAGCGCGGAGACGCATTCCTGGTGTTGCCGGGCGGCTTCGGCACGCTGGAAGAGACGGTGGAGATCATCACGCTAAAGCAGTTGCAACAGCATCAGAAACCGGTCGTGATCCTGAATGCACATGGGTTCTACGATCCCTTGCGCGCGCTTTTCGAGCATTTTTTCGAACAGCATTTTGCAAAACCGGCGTCGCGGGTGCTGTACCACTTTGCCGAGTCGGCGGAGGATGCGTTCGCCTACCTGGATAGCTACCGGCCTACGGCGGTGCCGACGAAATGGTTTGAGGCGGGAAAGTAGAAGGGCGGAAGGGTTACCTTCGATTTCACTTCCGCGTGACGGAGTGCCGTGTATCTCATTCTAGATACGTAACTTAGCACCTGTATTTGGTTGCGGGACATGGACTGCGGTTCGGGGCGACTGGACTGCAAAATGTCGCAACTTGAAGTAAGGTATGTGGGTTAGTACTAGTGGAATTTCGACCAGTCCTACAGGTGTCAACGGGCCGGTCTTGGGAGTCTGCCATGACCTCGTTACGGAGTTTGCTCCTCGTGGTCCTTTGCGCAGCAGTCTTTGTTCCCCCCGTCTGCGCTGACGATGATGATCCCCCTTCACGTGTAGCCCGCTTGAACTATATAAGCGGACAGGTATCGATCCAGCCGAATGGGGTGGATGAATGGGTGGCCGCTTCGGTTAACCGGCCGCTAACGTCGAGCGACCGGGTGTGGACGGATCGCGATTCGCGGACGGAGTTGCAGTTGGGCGCCGCGTCGATCCGGCTCAATGAGCTGACCAGCATCACGCTGATGAACGTAAACAACAACAACGTCCAGGTGCAGGTGGACCAGGGGACGCTGAACCTGCACATTACGCAGCTTTACGACGGTGAGTATTACGAAGTCACAACGCCGAATGTGGCGTTTACGGTCCGCAAGAAAGGTACCTATCGCTTTGACGTGGATAACGCGGGCGATACGACATCGGTGACGGTGTTCCGTGGCGAAGGGGATGCCACGGGCGACGGGCCGTCGGTAAGAATCAAGGGAGATGAGCGCTACACCTTCATGGGCGGACGCACGATGCGTTACGCCGTGAACCATAATCCAGGCCGCGATGGTTTCGACGACTGGTGTTTTGCTCGCGCTGACCGCGACGACCGCGCGGTGGCGGCGAGATATGTGCCTCGCTCGATGGTCGGCTATTCCGACCTGGACTATTACGGATACTGGGCGGACGTGTCCCCGTACGGGCCGGTGTGGTATCCGCGCACGGTGACGTATGGATGGGCTCCCTACCGTTACGGACACTGGGTATGGATTTCGCCCTGGGGATGGACGTGGGTTGACGACGCTCCCTGGGGATTTGCGCCATTCCACTATGGACGCTGGGTGTATCACCGCAACCGTTGGGGATGGTGCCCGGGACCGCTACATGTGCGTCCGGTCTATGCGCCGGCGTTAGTGGCCTGGTATGGCGGATCGAGCTGGGGTGTGGGACTTTCGTTTGGAGTTGGCGGTGGCGTCGGCTGGTTCCCGCTCGGATGGGGTGAACCTTACGTGCCCTATTACCGGCATAGCCGCAATTACTTCCAGCACGTGAACGTGACGAATACGCGGATCACGAATATCACGAACGTTACGAACAACTATTACGGCAAGAATCATTACAACATTCACTACAAGTATCGCGAGCAGCCCGATGCGGTGACGGCGGTGTCGAATGATGTGTTCCGTCATTCGCGTCCGACGCGCGATGGATTGGTACGAGTATCGAAACGCGACGTGGACAAGTTCCGTCCTACGAACAGCGTGCCCGTGACGCCAACGACGAACAGCGTACTGGGCACGAATGCAGGCGAAAAGCGAGCGGTGCCGCCAGCGGGGATCGATCGGCGTGGACGCGGCCGTGGGCCGGACCGTCCGGAAGTTGGCGGAATCCAAACGCCGGGCGTAAACCGGGGCGCGCAGGGACCGAGACGCGGAGATGAGCCGGGTCGGCCAGTTCCGGTTGGGCCGATGGCAAATGCGCCCAAGAACAATACTCCCGAGGGACAGGAGATTGTGGTTGGACGACCGAACCGTGGTGTCCCAAAGCCGTACGAAACGAACATCATGACCGGCACGCCGGATCGGCCAGGACGAGGACCGATGAAGCGCGAGCCAGCTACCGAAAGCTTCACGGGACCTAGCGGCGATGGCATTTCGTCGCGCGTTCCGAGGCCGGGACGGGTGGAGAACAACAATCCGGTGACGCCGGGACCGGTAAACGCCGGACCGGATCGCACGCCGCGTGGTATGGACGATAACGGGAACGTCAATCGTGGCGGCCGGACTATTCCAGACAGCCTGCGCGAACCGAGAACAGTGCCGCGTCCGCCGGAGAACCAGCCGGTAGCGCAGCCCGGAAACGGCAACATGCAGCGCGAAGAACGGCAGTCCGTGGTTCGCGACCAGATGGAGCGCAAGAACGACCGGATTCAGCCGCGCGATGAAGGTGGCGTGTATCGCGGGCCGCGCGGTCCGATGACAACGCCGGAGGTGCGGAACGAAACACGCAGCGTGCCGCAGCCGAGCAATGACCGTCCGGTGAACGTGGCTCCGCCGAGTTCGAATCCGGGCAACGTGAGCCGTCCGTCAGCTCCGCCAGTAAGGCAGGAGCGCGTGGTTCCGAGAATGGAAACGCACTCTGCACCGGTAAGCAGACCTCCGGATGTGCAGCGTTCGGCACCGCCGCAAGCGGCACCGGCGCAGCCACGTCCTTCGGCGGCACCGCGTGAGAGCCGTCCGGAAAAACCGTCGCGCAACATCGACGCTAATCCAAGGAAAGGAGGCCCGCAGGCGGGCCTCCGCCCTTCTTCCAGCTATGGATATCCCAGGCCGAGCGAAGGCCAGGTAGGGGAATACCGACCGGCGTCGTTGAGTTACGCTTCGCCGGCCCAGAGTTATGCTTCGCCCGGCCGCAGTTATTCTTCGCCGGAACGTAGCTATGCACCATCTGCCCGGAGTTATTCTTCGCCTGGTTATTCATCGGCTGAACGTAGCTATTCCGCGCCAAGATACCGTTCCAGCGATGCCGGGAACAGAGTTAGCTCGCAACGTCAGGCACAGAGTTATTCTCCGAGAATGTCGGCTCCCAGCTATTCAGGGGCGCGTGCGTCAAGTGGTTCGTACTCAGGATCGCGTGGTGGCGGTGGTGGCGGCCAGCGTTCGTCCGGCGTGAGCAGGTCGGGTGGCGAACGTGGTGGCGGCCGTTCGCACAGATAACTCCTCGTCGAAGCTTCCTCCCTTTCCCTCCTTTACAATGAGCGTGTGTCTGAATCAGCCGCAAAAATCCGTCTTACGGAGCAGGTGAAAGCTGCGGGTTGAGCAAGCAAGCTGAGTCCGGCGGTGCTGGACACGGTGCTTGGGAAATTAGCCCGGCAACAGGATCCGAACGTGCTGGTTGGCTTCGATAAAGCCGACGACGCCGGAGTGTATCAACTCACGGCCGAGCAGGCGCTCGTCCAGACGGTGGATTTCTTCACGCCGATTGTGGACGATCCATATACGTTCGGGCAGATCGCGGCGGTGAACTCCTTGAGCGATGTGTATGCCATGGGTGGGCGTCCGCTGACGGCGCTGGCGATGGTGTGCTTTCCGGAGAAGGGCGACTTCGACGTGCTGGAACGCATCCTGGCCGGCGGCTTGTCGAAGATGGTTGAGGCTGGCTGCACCGTGGTCGGCGGACACTCGATCCGCGATCCTGAGATCAAGTTTGGATACTCGGTCACGGGAGTCATTCATCCGCAGAAAGTGCTGACGAACTCGGGTGCTCGGGCAGGCGACAAGCTGATCTTCACGAAGGCGATCGGCACCGGCGTGATTTCGACGGCCATAAAGAAGGGCCAGGCCAAGCCGGAGTGGATTGACGCGGCAACGACGTCGATGACGACGCTGAACAAGAAGGCTGCCGAAGCGGTTGTCAACAGCGGTGCCGAAGTTCACGCCATGACCGATGTGACCGGTTTCGGATTGATCGGCCATGCGCGTGAGATGGCACTTGGGTCGGGCGTGTCATTGCGGTTCTTCGGATCGAAGATCCCCTTGTTAAACGGCGCGGTGGAATGTGTGCAGGCCGGATTTATTCCGGGAGGCTTGAAGGCAAACCGTGAATTTGCGGAATGCCTGGTGAGTTACGAAGCTGGTGTGCCGGAGGAAGTCCGGACGCTGATGTACGATCCGCAGACGGCGGGAGGATTGCTGATATCGGTCGCCGGCAGTGACGCGGAGCGGTTACGCAATGCCTTGCAGGAAGCAGGCGTCAGCGCGTCGGTGATTGGGGAAGTGCTCGAATCGCAGAAGCCGGCGATCGCGATCGTAAGCTAGTTTTTTCTCGCTACCGCGACTCTCGGAATCCCCTGCAAATCGGGAACGAAGTGAACGTCGTTCCATCCGCTGAGCAGCTTCTCCACCATCGCGGATTGCGTGTAACCGATCTCGATCAGAATCCAACCATTCTTCTTCAGGACCGGTTTCGCCTGGGCAATCAGGCGCTCGACGATTTCAGCGCCGCTCTGCCCTCCGAAGACAGCCATGTGAGGCTCGAAGCGCCGCACCTGGGCCTGCACTTTATCGGCTTCGCATTCGCCGACATAAGGCGGATTCGAAACGATTATGTCGGCGAAGTCTTCGGGGAAGACTTGCAGGAGGTCGGTGACGTGAAAGCGTACGCGTTCAAGGCGAAGACGGGCGGCATTGGCGCGCGCGATTTCGAGCGCGTCAGGTGAGAGATCGACGGCATGGACCTCGGCACGCGGCAACTCGTTGGCAAGCGCCAGAGCGATGCACCCGGTGCCGGTGCCAACATCGATGATGAGTGGGTGCTCGATGTCGCGTGCGATCTCGACGGCGGTCTCAACCACGTGTTCAGTTTCCGGGCGCGGAATAAGCACGGCGGGGGAGACGATGAAATCCAGTCCCCAGAACTCCTGGTGTCCGGTGATGTATTGAGCCGGGACGCCACGCGCACGCTCAGCGATGGCTTCGTCGTACTGCTGCTGTTCGTCTTGCGAAAACTCGCGCTCCGGGTGCGCGTAGAGGTAGGCGCGGTTGCAGTTGAGCACGAACATGAGCAGTGTTTCGGCGTTCAGGCGAGGCGAGCCGACATCGTTTTGCTCGAGGATTTCGATAGCGGTGTTGAGCGCGGCTCGAAGCTGCATAAATAGGGGGCTAGCAGATAGCAGCTAGCGAGTAGGGAAAACAAATCATACAGCGTGATACAACGGCAGGTGCCGGAAATGAAGCAGGCCGCTCGAAGGCGAACGGCCTGCACCGAATTCAGTAATTATCCACGTTCGAAGGCGTGCTTCTGTTGAAGCTGCTCGAGGACGGCCTTCATATCAGCCTCAAAGGCGTCGGCGTGGCGAGCCAGTCCAGTTCCCGCGGAAGCAAGGTCTCCGTGCAGGTTCAACAGGTCCTGGGCAGCGAGTTTTTGAGCCACCTCGCGAAGGTGCTCGGGCGTGCTGCTGACGTACTGGGCATCAATGGCATCGGCCACGGTAACTTTTGTTCCCTTGCTGGTTCGGTCGGACCAGTACACCTTGCGCAGAAGCAGTTGCGCGATCTGGTCGTCGGTGGCACTGGGGAATGTCCAGCGACTCTGCTTGTGGCTCCAGTAGCGGCTATTGAAGTGCACTGGAATGAGCTTGGGCGACTTCATGAATTCGATCTGCTTGTTATCGACTTCCTTGCGCAACGCGTTGATGACGGGGGCTTCGGTGTCACGCCGCTCGAGCGAGGGCAGAACTTCTGCAACGGTGAGCGAAAGGTTTACCGCAATCAGGGCGTGAAGTCCGGACCCATCCGCCAGACGAAGGTCGGAATGAATGACGTGGAAGTCTGCGCCCGAGGAAGCGCGACGAAACGGCCATTTCAGGTCAATGAACAGAGGTAGTCCGGAAAGCGTGACGTATATCGTGCCGACAGCTTCGGCTGCTTGGGTTGTCATTTGTGTCGGTTCCCTACGAGAGTCGTGATGACCTATTGTAACCAAATCTCCCTTCGTTAAGGGTCCTCTACTCTCTTGGAAACCGCACTATCGACGACAGCCTTGTGTCAACGCTAACGAGAGTAGGACAGCAAACCGCGCTTCAGCAGCAGCCATCTAGAAGACCAGAAAGTAACTCTTCCCTGGTCAGGTGAATATACACATGCGAAACATTCGTAGAGGTGTGTGGCTGGCGACAGCTCTCTTTGTAGCCATGCTCCTGGTGTTGGTTGGTTGTGGATCCAACTCGAACTCCGGCAACAACAACACGGGAAATCCAAATCCGGGATCGTCGAACAACGGCGGCAATAACTCGGGCGGGAACAATTCGGGCGGCAACTCCGGTGGAAACAACTCCGGTGGAAACAACTCCGGCGGAAACAATTCTGGGGGTGGAACGAGCACGGCGCCGCAGTATCTGTACGCCGGTAGTCTCGATAAAGGAGTGCAGGGTTTCCGCATTGACGGCGCTTCCGGCGCACTGACGCTGCTTCCGAACAGCCCGTTTGGCGGCGCGTTAGAACCGAATTCGCTGGTCGCAGATCCGGCACAGAAGTTCCTCTATGTGGGCATCGGCCAGCAACCGGCGGTGCGCGGCAGCAACTGTTCGGATACTCCGGGCGAACTTCACTCCTTCACAATCGACACCAGCGGGCAGCTTGCGCCGCTCGAGCAGATCAAACTCGATGCGTACTGCGTGCAGGATGTGACGATGGACCCGACAGGGCAGAACCTTTACGTCTTTGCGATGAAGCAGGATGGATCGGATGCCTTGATCTACGGGTACTCAGTTGATGCAAATACCGGAAAGCTGACACAACTCAGCGATTCTCCATACACATTCACCGGCACCAATGTGGTGCGCGCAGTTATGTCCCCGGACGGGAAGTTTATCTACACCGTGATCGCCGGTAGCGTGAACGGGATCATGGTTCTGGGCCGCAGTTCCTCGGGCACGCTGAGCCAGGTTGCAGTCCATCCGTTTACGACGGACATTCCCGTGGACGATATTGGCCTGGTCGCAGGCGGCAAATACCTGGTGAGCACGCACGCACAAGATGCATCGACGGGTACGGTACGCGTGTGGTCGGTGGACCAGAATAGCGGTGATATCACGATGGTGCATAACCTGAGCGGTGACAAATTCACGGGGACGACCAACGTGCTGGCAGACCGTACGGGCCAGTGGGTGTTCCTGTCGTTGTTCGCCGGTGGCATCAACGTGTTCAAGGTGGAAGCGGACGGGAACCTGACGTTCACGTCGAACGCGCCCAACTCTACGATGACGCTGAACATGGTGATCGACACGACGAACCATTTCGTCTACGCGCGAAACAACGAGAACTCGATTGCGGGATTTTCGTTCGATCCGTCCTCGGGAAAGCTGACGCCGTTGGCGGGATCGCCGTTCGCGTCACCGAGCCAGATGTTGGGCGGAGTAGTAGTAAAGAAGTAAGAGCGTATTACCAAAAGGGGGGTGGAGCTTTCCGCCCCTTTATTTTCCTGTCTTTATTTTCCGATGAGGGCGAGCATGGCGGCCTCGTCGATAACATTCACGCCTAGCTCGCGCGCTTTGTCGAGCTTTGATCCGGCTTCCGTTCCGGCGACAACATAGTCGGTCTTCTTGCTGACCGAGCCGGAGACACGCCCGCCGGCGTCTTCAATCATCTTCTTGGCCTCGTCGCGGCTCATGTTCGGCAGCGTACCGGTGAGGACGAACGTCTTGCCGGCAAGCTGAGTGCCCCGTTCCTTCTTCTTGCCCTTGAACTGAAGCCCAGCCTTGCGCAGTCGCTCGATGAGTTCGATATTGCTGGGCTCAGCAAAGAAGTCACGAATCGACTCCGCGATCCGAGGCCCGACCTCTTCTACTTCCTGCAACTTCGCGATACTTTGCTCGGCGTCCTTCTCGGTCGCGGCTTCGATGAGGGCGTCCATGGAGCCGAAGTGCTCGGACAGAAACTGCGCCGTACGTTCGCCGACAAATCGAATTCCCAGTCCATAAATCACGCGATCGAGCGGCAGCTTCTTGGAATTCTCAATTTCTTCCAGAACATTCTGGGCAGACTTCTTCCCCATGCGCTCGAGCGTGAGCAGCTTTTCTTCGGTGAGGTCGTAGATTTCGGCGACGTTACGCACCAAGCCCCTGTCGGCGAGCTGATTCACCAGCACGTCGCCCATGCCTTCGATGTTCATCACGCCACGGGACGCCCAGTGCAGGATGCTCTCGCGCAGCTTGGCCGGACAATTGGCGTTCACGCAGCGATGATCGGCCTCGCCTTCAATGCGGACCACGTGTCCACCGCACTCAGGGCAGGTCTCGGGCATGCGGAATGTCTTCTTGCCACGCGGTTTGTCCTCGACGACCTTCACGACCTTGGGGATGACATCGCCACCGCGTTCGACTACGACCCAATCGCCGATCTTAATGCCGAGGTTCTCGATGAAATCCATGTTGTGGAGTGTGGCGCGGCTGACGGTGGTGCCGCCGATGAAGACCGGGGTTAATGCCGCCACGGGGGTCAGTTTTCCGGTGCGTCCGACCTGGATGAGAACGTCTTCGATCTGCGTGGTGCCGGCGCGGGCGGCGTATTTGTAGGCGATGGCCCATCGCGGCGCTTTGCCGGTGAAGCCTAGCTGTCGCTGCATCGCGATTGAATTGACTTTTATGACGATGCCGTCGATCTCATACGGAAGCGAATCGCGCTTCTGTTCCCAGCTGTTAATGAATTTCCAAACGTCATCGATCGACTTCAGCAGCTTCCAGTTAGGGTTCACTTTGAAGCCAGCGGCGCTGAGCGCTTCAAGATTCTTCGAGTGCTTGTCGTGGAGCGGCCGGCCGTCTACGAGGAGGAAGTAGGAGAAGAAGTCGAGGCGACGTGAGGCGGTCACGGTGGCGTCGAGCGTGCGAACAGCCCCCGCAGCAGCGTTGCGCGGATTCGCGAACTTCGAAAGGTTCTGGCGTTCGCGATCTTCGTTCATGCGAGCGAAGGCCGAGATGGGCATCAGGACTTCGCCGCGTACTTCAAACTGGTCCGGGAACTTGGCTTTCTTGTCGATGGCCAGCGGTACGGAGCGAATGGTGCGAACGTTGGAGGTGACGTCTTCGCCGATGGAGCCGTCACCACGGGTGAGCGCGCGTTGGTACTTTCCGCCAGAGTAATGCAGGGCCATCGACAGGCCGTCGAGCTTGAGCTCGCAGACGTACTCAACCTGCTTCTCGCCGCTGAGCTCGTGCACCCGCCGCTCCCAGTCGCGCAGCTCCTCTTCGTTGTAGGCATTGTCGAGGGAAAGCATCTGAGATGAGTGCGGCACCTTTACAAAGCCTTCGCGGGGCTTGCCGCCGACACGCTGCGTGGGGGAATCAGGGGTGACCAGTTCCGGATGCTTCTCTTCGAGCGCCTTGAGCTCCCGCATGAGGACGTCGTAATCCGCGTCGGAGATCTCGGGAGAGTCCAGCACGTAATAAAGATGCTCGTGGTAACGAAGCTTTTCGCGAAGGGTTTCGACCTGCTGCTCAATGGACTGGGACTTGGCGGCCATCGCAAGGATTATAGAAGGAGAAACACGGCAGCCTCATGGCACCTTCGGGTGCTACTCCCGATTGACGTAACCCCCTAAAAAACCTACACTTTTCGCACCATGCCGCATGAAAGCGTGGCCGGGCGGGTGTGTGCGTCCGGTCTTGCGGTAAGGTGCAATCTCCCCCTTCCACGAATCGAGCGGTACAACGGCTCAGGCACATGGACTCCTTTTTCGTCGGCATTGTCGTGGTTCCGGGAATTACCGCAGTGGTGCTCCTGCTGATCTTCACCTATCTCTATCAGCAGAGCCGGGAGGGGTTCTTTCGGGCCTGGCAGGCCGCCTGGGCTTCCCACACGCTGTATTACGTCGCCATCGGAGCGCTGCTCAGCCATCATGGAAACCCCGCGATTTACTTCGCGGCCAAGACGTTCCAATTCCTAACCGTCTTCCTGATTCTTCTTTCCACGCGGTTAATTGAAGGCGGGAAGTACGAGCGCAAATGGTACGACGCCGCCATTCTGGCCGGCGGTCTCGGGTTCAACCTGTACCTCTTGATCGGCCACTACAAGGAAGGCGTTTTCGAGCTCTCCGGCGACGGAACACTGGTGGAATTGGAAGTGGTGCTGGCGATCATGTTGCTGTTCGCCGGATTCAAGTTCTACCGCGCGGGGCGCCAGAGGGATTTCGTCGGATATCGGCTGGTGGCTTTTGCGGTTACATGCTGGGCAATCCTGCTCTCTTCCAAACAGTTGCATGGGCTTTTCGCTGAGAGCTGGTTCGGGAGCGCGGGACACGTGCTCGGACCCCTTCCGCAAATGCTGCTCGGCCTGGCAATGGTAATCGTGTTGTACGAACACGAGCGTCGCATGGTGCAGGAGAACACCCTGTTCTTCTCGACCCTGGATGTCGATCACTCGCACCTGGTTTCGCTTGGCGAGCTCTCCCTCAGTCTGCGCAAAATGCTGGAGCATCTGGCCGGATTGCTGGGCGTGGATCGGGCGGCGATATGCGTAGCCCCGCAGTGGAGATCATCGATTCCAACGGCGGGCTTCGGCTTCCAGCACGACTTCCTGCGTGCGCTTGATTCGCAGGGCGTCAGCGAATACCTGATCGAGATGGCGTATCGCCGTGGAGGCATCCTGACGTTCCGCAACATCGCAGGAATGTCGGAACCGCTGCCCGCGGGTCCGCAAGGGGGGTTTGAGAAATTAAGGGACCTGCTGGGCAGAAACGGCATTCGCAGCATCACCGCCATTAGCCTGCAGACGCGCGACAAGAATTTCGGCGTGGTGCTCTTCCCTCATCCGAACCGGTCGCTGTTTGGAGCCTCCAAGAACCGCCTCCTGCTCGGCCTGGCCATGCAGATCGGGATGGCACTCGAAAACCATGTCGCAATTCAGGAAACGCAGCGCCGCACCCGCGAATACGAACTGATGACGCAAATGGGCCAGGTGATCAGTTCGCATCTAGACGCGAACGAAGTCCTGCTGGCCATTCATCGCGAAATCGGTTTGCTGGTGGACACTCACACCTTTTACATCGCGTTTGAGGAAGATCAGGAACTGCGGTTCGAACTCGAGGTTATCGAAGGCGAGGTTCAGCCGAAGCGTTCACGCAAGTTGGCCAACGGCCTGAGTGAGTACGTGATCCGCACCGGGCAGCCTTTGCTCGTCAGCTCCGACATGGAACAGATGCGGCAACGAATCGGGGCAACGTTTGTTCCGGGACGTCCGGCGAAGTCTTTCTGTGGCGTGCCGATCTTTATGCAGGGCAAGTCGGTCGGCATCATGGCCGCGCTGAATTACGAGAGCGAACTCGTCTACAGCGAGCGCGACGTCGAGCTGCTGCAGACCGCCGCCGGACAGGTGGCCGTCGCCGTCGAGAACGCCCATCTGTTTGAAGAACAACAGCGGCGCGCGCGTTACCTGGCGTTCCTGAACACCGTGTCGAAGACAGCAATCTCCAGCCAGGACGCCGAACAGATGCTGGACGAGATCGTCACGGAAATTCAAAGGAACTTCCAGCTGGATCATATCGGCATCGGCGTGCTCGATTACGCAACGAAAGAGATCGAGATCAAGGCGGAGGCGGGCAGTACCGCCGTCAGTTTGGGAAAGCGCATCCCGCTAGGGATGGGCATCATGGGCAAAGTGGCCCGCTCGAACGAAATGATGCTGGTGCAGAAGATCGAAGGCCCCTCCCCCGGCATTTTGCCCGATGCCCGCTCCGTACTCTGCCTGCCGTTGAATTATGGCGAGACGCAACTCGGCGTTCTGAATATCGAGAGTCGCACGGAGCAGGCATTCAAGGATCAGGATGTCCTGATTCTGCGTACGCTTGCCGACCTGATGGCCACCGCGCTGCATAACGTATTCGTCTTCCAGAAGATGCAGCAGCAGTCGATCACGGATGGACTCACGGGCATCAAGACGCGGCGCTTCTTCCTTGAGGCCGTGCAAGGCGAATGGAAGCGCGCCTCGCGTAGCGGCCGCCCGTTTTCTGTGGTGATGGTGGACCTCGACAAGTTCAAGGAAGTGAACGACGGCATGGGGCACCTGGAAGGCGACCTCGTGCTCGCTCGTGTGGGACGCCTGCTTGAACAGAAGTGCCGCCAGTCGAACGTTGTCGCCCGCTATGGAGGAGACGAGTTCGTCATCCTGATGCCGGAAACCGGCATCGAGCAGGCGCAGATTCTTTCCGAACGTCTTCGCCTATGGATCGCAACCGACCCGATGTTGAACGAACGCCATATAAGCGGCAGCTTCGGTGTGGCGAGTTTCCCGCTGCACGGTTCCACGGTGGAAGAAGTCATGCGCGTGGCGGATGCGGGAATGTACGTATCCAAGCACGCCGGCGGAAACCGAGTCTCGACGGCCGAGGAATTCCGCGAAGGGGAGACGGTCGCGGTTCAGCGGCAGTTGATCGCCTCCTACATCGAAGGCTTCCTGCAGCGAGAAAATATGGAGCCCGAGGCGGGCGAGGAACTTGTCGCAACGCTCAAGAAGATGTGCGCCGGTTTGCAGGATGATCCTGAGCCGATGCGCGAGGCAATCGTCGTGCTCGCTCGCTCGGCAGAAGCCCGCGAAGGCCATAATGCAGGACATGCCGCGGCGGTCGCGAAATACGCCGAGATGATCGCGCGCGAACTTGGCCTGACTGCACTGGAGATTGCGGACGTCGTTTTCGCCGCCCAGGTTCACGATGTCGGCAAGCTGGTGATTCCGGAGCGGCTGCTCGGGAAACCTGGTCCGCTGACGAAAGAAGAATTCTACGTCGTGCAAATGCACTCATCGCTCTCGGCGGACATCGTGGCCTGCGTTCCAGGGGGCGAGAAAATCCAGAACATCGTGCGGCATCATCATGAACGCTTTGACGGCACCGGGTATCCGGATGGGCTGCAGGGTGACGAGATCCCGTTGGCATCGCGGATATTGAATGTCGCCGATGCTTACGCGAGCATGATCCGCGATCGCGCGTACGCGCAGGGCAAGACGGTGGCGGAAGCTGCTGCCGAATTAGAACGCAACAGCGGGGGCCAGTTCGACCCGCAGGTGGTGGGCGTCTTCCTGCATCAGTTGCGCGGAGAGCAGACGGCTCGCAAAGGGCGATAAAGGCGACCGCGGAATCCGCGAATGCTTCCTACTTCACTGGTTCGAGAAGTACCGCGACGTGGGCGATGGCCGCGTTGTCTGTCCCCATTCCTTCCGGCGTTTTCGCTTTGATGCCAACGCGATTCGGTTCGATACCAAGCAGGTCGGCGACGCTCTGTTGAAGCCGTTTTGCGACTGGGCCAATTTTGGGTGCGGCAAGAATAAGCGTTGAATCGACGTTGACGACGCGATATCCGACTTCACGGATCTGTTCGAGGGCTTTCTCCACGAAAACCCGTGAGTCGGCGCCTTTCCACTTTGGATCGCTGGGCGGAAAGAACTGACCGATATCACCTGCCGCGACCGCACCCAGCAGGGCGTCGGTGAGCGCATGCAGCAGGACATCACCGTCGGAATGCCCGGCGAGTCCCTTCTCGTGATCGAGAGAAATGCCACCGATTTTCAGCGGCACACCTTGCTTGAATTCGTGCGAATCCCAACCGTATCCGATTCTCATTAAATGCTCGTTGTCAGCGCGTCACCCGCGGCTGCTTTTACCCGGCGACGTACTTCTTCGCTTCCTGTCCGGCGTAGAACTCCGCCAGTTCGAGATCTGCCGGTGTCGTGATCTTGATGTTGCGCGCTGATCCCATGACGACGTGCACCGGTGTTCCCATGCGCTCGACCAGCGACGATTCGTCGGTTCCGGTAAAGCCGTCGCGGGTAGCCTCGTCGAATGCGCGTTGAAGGACTTCGAACCGGAAGCCCTGAGGCGTCTGTACCAGCACAATGTGCTCGCGCGGAATCGTGGCGCTCACTACTGCGCCGTCGGCAGTGCGATCCACCTGCTTGATCGTGTCAACCGCGGGCACGGCGGCGATGGCAGCCCCGTGCTTCGATGCTGCTTCAATCACATTTTCAATCGTCTCAAGGTCCACGAATGGGCGGACACCATCGTGAACGAGTACGAGATCGTCAGCTGCGGCATTCACTGCCTTTATGGCATTTGCGACGGATTCCTGGCGATGCTCGCCGCCTTCGACGATTCGAACCGGTTTGCGAAAACGCTCCTGCTCAAGACGAGGCGAGAAGTGCTCGGCTTCGGACTTGCGCAGGGCAATGATGATTTCGCTAACCTGCGGAGCGGCGGCAAATTTGCGCAGGGTATGGATGAGCACGGGAATGCCGTTGATTTCCGTAAACTGCTTGGCAGGTGCCTTGCCGATGGCGGGGCCGGCCATGCGCGTCCCGAGCCCGGCAGCGGGGATGATGACAATGACTTTCATATAGTCCCTCGGCTGGCGAGGGGTGGTTAGTATACAAGGAATCTGGGGCTGCCGCAGTTAGAACACCAGTTCCCTTGTCCTTACATGCCGCACGATCGAGAGCGTTGTGATCAGCACAATGCACGCCAGCGATGCCAGGCACAGGATGCAATACACCGCTAGAATGCGTGCTTCGACATAAGTGAGATAGATGGAAAAGCCCAGCCCCACCAGCGATCCCAAAATCAGGATGGCCGATGGCAATCGCTTCTCCCGGTTGATGCGTGAGAGCACCAGCAACAGGATGTAGCCGGCCAACCCAATGGCAGCTACGGGTACGCCCAGAAACTTCGAATAGACACTGCGGTTCACGATGTCGCAGTTGAAGGTTTCGTCGATGTCGCAGAATTCGCTGGGCGTGGTCTTGTAATGATTGACCAGCGAAACAACCGACAGTCCGATTCCAATCACTGCAAGGACGCTGATGACAACTGCCATCCGGTCGCTCACGGTAACTTGCACCCCGATTGCTTCGCTAGCTGGTCCAGTGGCACCAGACCTTCAAGACGGGTTCCGTTGCTGAATGTCCAGGTTGGCGTGTGCTTAATGCCAGCCGCTTTGCACTCTTCCGTGGGTGTGCGGCTTCCGGGCACCGCGCATTCCACGTAGTTCACATACTGAAACGACGAGCCGAATAATTCCTTTTGATCGGCACAGTGCTGGCACCAGAAGAGCCCGTACATTTTTACGTTCTTCTCGGCCAGGCACTTTGCGAACGAGTCCAGCTTGTTGTCGGCCGCCGAAACACCTCGGAACGAACCGGAAACTACCATGATGAAAGCAAGTACGAAAGCGATACGGACAATGCGAAGCATAAATATGTATTCCCGTTTGACTATTAGAACACAGCTTTCACGCAGAAGTTGAGCCTTCGAGCGTGCGTTCATCCGGTGAAAAATGATGTGATCCGGACGTGTTCGTCAACCAGAACTCCCGATTCGTCCCGCCAGGTTTGACCAGTTGCGGCGGTTTCTATCCAATGTTGTTTCTGTATAACTTCCTTCATTGAAGGTAACCATGCGCTATCTCTTAGCTTTGCTCGCCTTACTGCTCTGCTCGGTGGCCGCCGTCGCCGAGAATCCCAAAGGGATCGAGGTCGGCGACATCAACAAGTCCGCAGATCCCTGCACCGACTTCTTTGAGTACTCCAACGGCAAATGGCGCGCCGAGAATCCAATACCGCCTTCGATGGTGCGGTGGAGCCGTCGGTGGGCTTCCGGCGAACTGGCCAAAGACCAACTGCACGTGATTCTGGACGACATCTCAGCCAGGAAGGACTGGCCAAAAGGATCCGTTGAGCAACTGATCGGCGACCACTACGCCTCCTGCATGGACGAAGCCCGGGTAAACCAGTTAGGCGTAACCCCGATCAAGCCGCTGCTGGCCGAGATCGAAAAGTTGAAGAATTCCGCCGACCTCCAGCGCATGATTGTCCGCTTCCACCAGATGGACATTGCCATCCCCTTCGGCATGACCGGCGAATCGGACAATCACGCCCCTACAAACGTCATTGCGAACCTGTATGCCTCCGGGCTGGGCCTGCCCGACCGGGACTACTACGTGAAGACCGAGCCCCGCTTCAAGGAAGCGCGCGAGAAGTACCTCGCCCACGTAGAGAAGATGTTCACTCTCGCGGGCACAAAGCCGGCCGAAGCCGCCGCGAACGCCAAGACGGTGATGGCAATGGAAACGCGCCTGGCTGAGTACTCGCTCGACAACGTAGCGCTTCGCGATCCGAAGAACACCGATCACAAGACGACCTTCGCCGAACTGAAAACGATGGTCCCTTCGTTCGACTGGACCGCATATTTCAAGAATGCGAACGTCGCCCCCGGCGACCTGAACATCTACGAGCCAAAGTTCATGGCTGAGTTCAACCGGCAGCTTACGGAGACAACGCTCGCTGACTGGAAGATCTATCTGAAGTGGCACCTGCTGAATTCTGCCGCACCTTCACTCTCGAAGGAATTCGTGGATGAGGACTTTGCCTTCAATCGTGCCTACCTTGCCGGTGCTCGCGAGATGAAGCCGCGCTGGAAGCGGTGCGTGGAATCGACCGACGAACTGCTCGGCGAAGCACTTGGGCAGAAGTATGTCGAGAAGCACTTTCCTCCCGCCGCCAAGGCTCGCATGCAGGAACTGGTGAAGAACCTGCTCTGGGCCATGGGCGACACCATCAAAGGGCTGACGTGGATGAGCGCCGACACGAAGAAAAAAGCGCTGGAGAAGCTTTCCACTTTCAATCCCAAGATCGGGTATCCGGACAAATGGAAGGACTACAGCAGCGTGACCGTGGCACGGAACGACTTCTGGTCAAACGTCGTGGCGGGCGAACAGTTCAATGTCAACGACAACTGGTCGACCATCGGCAAACCAGTGGACCGCGGCCGTTGGGGCATGACGCCTCCCACGTCAAACGCTTACTACAATCCGCTGCTGAACGAGATTGTCTTCCCCGCAGGAATTTTGCAGCCGCCGTCGTTCAGTATGGATGTGATAGATGCCGTGAACTACGGCGCGATTGGAGTGGTGATCGGACACGAAATCAGCCACGGCTTTGACGACATGGGCGCGCAGTATGCGGCCGATGGACGCCTGTTGAACTGGTGGACCGACGCCGACTACCAGCAGTTCCAGCAACGTGGCGCCTGCATCGTGAACCAGTTTGAGGGATATTTCATCGAGCCCGGAATCCACCACAACGGAAAACTGGTGCTGGGCGAAAGTATCGGCGACCTTGCCGGGGCAAAGATCGCTTACAAGGCATTTAAGCATTCACTCGAAGGAAAGCCGCCTGCACCCACGGTCGATGGATTCACGCCCGATCAGCAGTTTTTCATTGCCTGGGGCCAGTTCCGCGGCGATGCCATTCGTCCGGAAACGCAAAGGCTCATGGTGCAGAGCGATCCGCATCCGACCGGGAAGTATCGCGTGATTGGGCCCCTGTCGAACATGCTGGAGTTCCAACAGGCATTTTCCTGCAAGCCGGATTCGCCGATGGTACGACCGGAAAACCTGCGCTGCGAAGTCTGGTAAAACACGTGGTAAGGACGGGCCCTGTCAGGCGACGCGGCCCGTCTTCCGCGATTCGTATTCCTGCCGGATTGCGTCATACCTTTTGGCGAGGGCGGCAAGTTCTTCATCCGACAACTTCTCAATGTTGATCATGTCGTTGTGTGCCGACTTGACGCTGCGGATCAGTTCGTCGAGTTTCAGGTGTAGCGCGCGAGCATCGCGGTTCTGGGTGTTCTGAATCAGGAAGACCATCAGGAAAGTGATAATCGTCGTTCCCGTGTTGATGACCAGTTGCCAGGTGTCCGAATAGTGGTAATGAGGACCTGAAATTGCCCAAACGACCACCACCGTAACGGCCAAAACAAACGCCCAGGGTGTCCCTACCCATGCAGCAACGTGTGCCGCCGCTCTCCCAAAAGCCGCACAGAACTGCGCCCAGGCTCCCGGATTCGATTCCATAACCAGTTCCCCTTAATCCCTTCTGAAATTGGATGCACGCTTCGCACCTGCGTTTGTGCAGCCCCGGGATGGCCCACTTTTCAAGTCGTTCCGCATGATTTCTAATGCTCGACTATGGCGAAGCGGATTGATTTCAATTTCGACAATACGTTGGCATCGCGCGTTGGAGCCGAAGGCCTGACCGCGAATGATCTGGATTATTCCTCTTCGAAAGACGTGGTCAACGCCTTTCGTGCACGCGTGGATTCCGGCGAAATTGGCTTCCCCAACCTGCCGGACGATAAGCGTGTCATCGGCGCGATCAATGAATTTGCGCAGTCGATGCGCAAGGACATCGACGACGTTTTGCTCGTCGGCATCGGCGGATCGGCGCTTGGACCGTATGCGCTCGACGTGGCTATCCGCGGACCGCATCCGGTACAGCTCGATGTAAGCGGCAAGGCGGCGGGAAAGAAGATCGTCACGCGCCCACGTCTGGTTGTGCTCGATAACGTGGATCCCGGTCTCATCGACGCCGCGCTCTCCAGTTTGAATCCAAAGCGCACGGCTGTTTGCGTGATTACGAAGTCCGGCTCGACGGCGGAATCCTTGGCGCAGTTGCTCATTGTCCGCGAGTGGATGACCAAGTCGCTCGGCAAGAAGGCGCGCAGCCGCATCATCGCTGTCACAGATCCGCAGAAGGGCGAGCTGCTCAAGATTGCGCAGGAGGAGAAGTATCCGCTGTTCTTCGTGCCGGCGAATATCGGTGGACGCTTCAGCGTGTTCTCGCCCGTGGGACTCGTTCCGGCTGCGCTCATCGGACTCGACATCAACGCCCTCATGAAGGGTGCCCGCGATGCCAACGCTCTCTGCTGGAAAACGAATGCGAACGACAACCCAGCATTGCAGTCGGCGTATGTGCATTACGCGCTCGATACCAAACGGCAGAAGAAGATCGAAGTCGTGTTCGCATACTCCTCTTACCTGTGGGCGTCGGCGTTCTGGTACCGCCAACTCTGGGCAGAGAGCCTGGGCAAGAAGGTCAACCGCAAGGGCGAGGTCGTTCACACCGGGCAAACACCCGTAGCAGCGCTGGGCGTCACCGACCAGCACTCGCAGGTTCAGCTTTATGCCGAAGGCCCGAAGGACAAGATGATCACCTTCTGGGGCGTGGATAAGTATCGCAAGGACGTGAAGATTCCCAAGGACCTGAAGCAGTACGACTCCACCGGATACCTGGGCGGGAAGATGATGTCTTCGCTGTTCACGGCGGAGCGCCGCGCTACCGAGGCTGCACTCACCGAGGCTGGCCAGCCGAACTGTCGCTGGATGCTGCCCCAGGTCGATGAATACAACATTGGCGCGTTTTTCCAGATGCTGGAGTTTCAGACCGCGTTTTGTGGCGAGCTGTACGGTATCGACGCCTTCGACCAGCCGGGCGTAGAGCTGGGCAAGAAGCTCACCTACGGTCTGATGGGCCGGAAGGGCTACGAAGATTTCGCCAAGATGTTGAAGTAAAGGCCCGGTAAGAGCGGGCAAAAGACTGGTCATTGTCGTGCTACGTTCCTTTTTTGAGACCTACTTCGCTTTTTATTCGCCCCACGATTGTGGAAATGATATAGTCCTGCTTCGATACAATCGGAGAATATAGTTCTCCCGCCTTATTCGTGCTTTTCCGCGATGACCGCGGCGGACTTACCCCTAGGAGCATTCTTCATGGCTGATGTGGCGACCGAACGGAACCGGGCTCTGGACCTGGCCCTCTCCCAGATTGAAAAGCAGTTCGGCAAAGGGTCCATCATGCGTTTGGGGACGAAGGAAGCGATCGTCCCGATCTCAGTAATTTCCACCGGCGCCATTTCCTTCGACGCTGCACTCGGCGTGGGCGGCGTGCCGCGCGGACGCGTTGTCGAAATCTTCGGCCCTGAATCTTCCGGCAAAACCACGATCGCGCTGCAGGTGATCGCGGAAGCGCAAAAAGCGGGTGGTATGGCCGCCTTCGTGGACGCCGAACACGCGCTCGATCCCATCTATGCCAAGAAGCTTGGCGTGGACGTCGACAACCTTTTGGTATCGCAGCCCGACTACGGCGAGCAGGCGCTGGAAATCACGGAAGCACTTGTGCGCTCCGGCGCGATTGACGTTCTGGTCGTGGACTCGGTGGCAGCGTTGGTGCCTAAGGCCGAACTCGACGGCGAGATGGGCGACAGCCACGTCGGACTTCAAGCTCGCCTTATGTCGCAGGCGTTACGCAAGCTGACCGGCACGGTTTCCAAGTCGCGTACGTGCCTGATCTTCATCAACCAGATCCGCGAGAAGATCGGCGTCATGTTCGGCAATCCGGAAACCACGACTGGCGGACGCGCGCTGAAGTTCTACTCGTCTGTCCGTATCGATATCCGCCGCATCGCTGCTATTAAGGAAGGCGATCAGGTGATCGGTTCACGCACGAAGGTGAAGGTGGTAAAGAACAAGACTGCCGCGCCTTTCCGCGAAGCCGAGTTCGACATCCTTTACGGCGAAGGCATCTCGCGCGAAGGCGATCTGCTCGATCTGGCGGTGAACAACAACATTGTCGAGAAGTCTGGCTCGTGGTTCAGCTACAAAACCGAGCGTATCGGACAAGGGCGTGAAAACGCCCGCCAGTTCCTGAAAGAGAACCGCGATATCTTTACGAAGATCGAAAACGAAGTGAAGAAGACGCTGGGCATCGGCAAGCCGGAGCCTTCACCCGCGCCTCCGAGCGCACCGGAAGTAGAGCGCGCGAAAACGGTGGCGGGAAAGAAGTAAGAACCGATCGCTGTTACGGATGTCTATTGCCGGTAGCTGCCAAGGCGAAACGGCAATAGACATTTTCTTTTGCGGCGAGAGACGTGAGGTATCGAATGCTCGACAACCGCTCCATTCCTCGCTGCACCGTGATTCCCGAATTAGCCTACGACAATGTCGGAGAGGCAGCAGATTGGTTGTGCGATGTATTCGGGTTCACCGTTCGTGTTCGCATCGCCGATCACCGGATTCAGTTAAATGTCAGGGACGGAGCGATGGTTGTGATTGAACGCCGCCCGGACGACAAAGGATGCTCATCGGTAATGGTGCGTATCGGCGATGTGTACGGCCATCACGAGCACGCAAAAGCAAAAGGCGCGCATATTCTTCGTGCACCCGCCGACTATCCCTACGGTGAGCGTCAATACACCGTTCAGGACGTCGGTGGCCACTGCTGGACGTTTTCACAGTCGATTGCGGACGTCGCACCGGAAGAGTGGGGCGGAACTTCGGGACAGCTTTAAACTGCTTACAAAAGAACAGCCCGGCGCGCGAAATGCCGGGCTTCATCTCTGCGATGAACTACTTTCCTGCCGAATACCTTGCAGCCGCCGGTTGCGTGACCGTAGGTTGCGGAGCCTGCGGCGGCGTAGCCTCGGGTGTCGCGCCGTTTCCTGAATGACGAATCACATTGGTCGCCATCGCCACGAACGATGCGATGTCGCTCGCAACTCGCTGCGGAGCGTGGTCTGCGCAAGCTGCGTGATAGCAAACGTGTAATTCTGGATGCCGTATGACGCGCGCATGGGATCGAGCACCTTCATGTAGAGAATGCCATCCACCGCAACCTGCACGTTGTCGCGGGTGATACAAACCTGCTCGGGAATGTCGAGAGCCGTTTCCTTTAGCGAGTGCCGGTAACGGATCACGTCCAGGAACGGGGCAAGAATGTGAAATCCGGCGCCGAGGACGTTATGGAATTTCCCAAGACGCTCGACGACATACGCGTTCTGTTGCGGAACAACGACGGCCGTCTTCGCCAGAATGACGATCACAATGATTGCAATAACAACTGCTGCGATAACTGCGCCGGAAAACATCATTACCTCCACTTTGCTATTGTGCTGCGACGTGCAGGACCAATCCGTTTACTTTGCGAACTACGCAACGCTGGCCCGAGGCAAGGGCCATTTCGCCATCGTTATGCGCCTGCCACGGCGCACCGCGCATTTCCACCTTCCCCGTAGCCCCGGATGCGATTGCCTCGAGCGCTACGGCGCGTTCACCCACCAGGCTGTCGTAGTCTTCCGCCGGATTTGTATCAGGACGTATCCCGAGGCGGTCGAGAACGGGCCTTCTCGATGCGAGCAGAACGATCTCCAGGACGGAGAACACGAGCAGTTGCGCCCAGAGCGGCAGGTGGATTCCGAAGAGAAGCGCAAATCCAACGATCAGGGCAGCTAAGCCGGAGAAGAGCAGATAGAACCCGCCACCCATCAATTCGAGGAGGCTCAGCACGCAGCCGATGACGATCCACACCCACCACGTCATTGAAAGTTCCTCATATGTTTTGACTGAATTGCGGCGAGAGAATAGCACAAACCGCTGGTTAATTCGGTGTTTTCACGCGCGATTTCGGAAATGCGATAACCGGATTTCCCAAAACAGGAGAGGCATATTACGAAGACGCTATTCTCCTGCCCTATGCGGCCGTCGTATAGCGGCGCTCGACCGCCTCTTTCACTCGCTCGCGACTTTCAGCGGGAGCGTCGCCACTCTGCTCGATCTGGTGGATTTCGTCCGCGAGCTCATCGTCTTTGATGATCGTGCGGATCCAATTTGAGTACTCATTCCGATCCAGGTGAAACATCCACGTGTCGTCGTCAACGCCTGTGGCGATCTGGATGAAGATGTTCAGATTCTGAGCGCGAAGATTTAGCTTGCCGTTCGGGCCGCGGAAATAGAACGACCGGTCTTCCGGCAGATCGCCTTCGGCGTACTTCCGCGTGTGGCGGCGCCGGTCGAAGCTACTGCGAGCGGCCTTGACGAGCCTGACGTGGTCGGGAGCCGAGCGCAGCCAGACCGCTGCCTGATCCGGAGAAAGATCGTCGACCGGCACATCGACTGGCGGCGTGATGCCCAACTTCTCCGCGAACCCGGAGAGTGTCTCGCGTACCCCTTTGCCGATCATGATCAGCGTGTCGATGGATTGCAATGCCGCCGGAGCAACGAACGTGGGATGTACGGTGATGAGCAACATGCCACCGATCTGTTGCGGGAGCATGGCCGGCGCCGGCACCCACGACGACGGTAGCAGATGATGCGCCTCGTCTACGACGATCCAGTGCGGACGGCCGCTGTGAGCACGCAGTTCCAAGAGGCGGGGGAGCAGCCCTGCGAAAAACAGGGGCCGGTCCGCCAGCGGAATCGCCAGCAGGTTGATGACTACGTTGCGGGAAGGGATCTCCAGGGCTTTCTCGATCTCCACAAGGTTGGGCGCGTCGGATGGAGTGCCGATCATGATCGCGCCGGGTAGCCCGTCGTAATCTCCTTCGGGATCGATGAGACAAAACTGGTAGTTCTGCTCGGTCATCTGCTCGATGAGTGCGCTGGTGATCGTCGACTTGCCACTTCCCGAAGGGCCTGTAACCAGCAAAGATCCGCGGGACTGCGGGACGTAAATTTCCTCCCCCTCGTTGATGTCCTCTCCGATTCGAATCCGATTGCGGGTCAAGCTCTCGTCAAAGGAACAGAGGTCGTCCTCGACTATTTTTTGAATGAGCTGTTCGACCCCAGTTCCGCGAGCGCCCTCGGTAACCCAATCCGCGCGTTGTTTCAGCAATGGAACGGCATTCGCGACGGCGACGCCAAATTCGCAGGTGCTCAGTAGTGCGTGATCGTTTTCTGCGTCCCCGACGGCGACAACATTGTGCGCAGCAAGGCGCAGTTCCTCCAGTGCCTTCAGCAGGCCAGTGGCTTTGTTGACGCCAGTGGGCAACACCATGGCCGCGCCCTTGTTGAAGATCACCTGCAGTTCAAGCCCGGTCTCCTGGATCGCCCGCAACACCTGGTCAGCATATTCGGTGCTGGTGGCGACAATGTTCCTGCCGACGCTGAACTGCACGCCACGTTTCGCGAGGCATTTCGTGAACTCCTCCGAGGGAGGTTCCGACAGCACTGTCTCTGACTGCGTGTGCGGATTGAACAGCAACGCCCCATTCTCCGCCACTACCAGGTCGAACAGATCAAGCCGGTCGAACACGCGTTTTAAATCCGGGAGCTCGCGTCCGGTCACGAGCAGCAGTCGCCGTCCTGTTTTACGCAGAGTTTCGAGAGCTTGAATCGTGCTGGAACTAACGCGGCCATCGGCGGCAAGGGTGCCGTCGTAGTCGGTGGCAAGGGCGAGATAACGCATGGGTGCTTAGATGCAACAACGGAAAAGGCGAAGTGGCTGGATCAGAACAAGCGTTCCTGCCTGCGCAGGGTTCCGAAGGTACCCAGGTTCGCGAGGCTCAGGGCGAACCGGAACTGGTTCTCATTACGCACCGACCCGAGTGCCAGTCGCCGGTATTCCACGCTGAAACCGCAGCAATCCCAGTTGTAGGTGGTCTGGACCGCGCTGTATTGAAGGAACTTCGAGGTCACGTCGAAACCGATGTTCGCCGCGGCGCTTATCCCGCGCTTGTTCGGACTGCCATAACCAACCATCCAGCGGAACTGATTGAACTCGATGGGCGCCGAAGTCGGGGTGGAAACGTTGACTTCACCGGGAGCGCGCAGGTACGCGTGGCTTCCCGCAACAAAGAAGTCGCCGATCCGATGGTTCACCAGCGCGGTGCTGGCGTTGATTCGTCCTTTCGGCGAATCGTAATCGAACTGCCACTCAATATCGGTATTACGAGCAGTGCGAATTCGCATGCGCGAAACCAGTGGCGAGAAGCGCCGAGGTTCCGTGAGGAAAGCGATTCCGGTAAGTTCCGCGGTGGTGGTAAACGCGTTTCGCTGCCCGGGAACCAGCGCATTTCCGAATTTCGTGTCGAAGAAATATTCCTGGAACAGCTCCCAGGTGAAGACCTCTCGCACGCCTGCTCCGCAATCCTTCGGCTCTTCCTCGGTGCCCGTCCAGCCACGCTGTTCGAAGCGGCTCGTTTCGGACAACGGCGCGCACTCCACCTTCACGCGGTTGCTCTTTGCGAAAATTCGATTCGTCACGCCGAAGCCGATCTCGTTCGTGTCGGACAAAATGTCGCGCGCATCGAAGCGGATGATGCGGCTGAAGTTATCCACGCCGTTCACGTACCGGTACACGAATTCCGGCTCGATGGTGTGCTTGATCTTGTGATCGAGAATCTGCCTGTCGAACACGCGCGACAGAACCGGCGGCCGTATCTCCAGCGACGTCTCGAATGCGCGCCGATTGATCGCTTCATCGGCCGGAGTACCCACTCCGCTGTCGGGCAGCTTTCGTTGGGTGTAGAAAGTATTGCGAAGCGCGAGCTCAGGCCGGAAGTTCCACCCGCCGATATGAAATGGGATCGCACCGCGCGGAAAGAGATCCATTCGGCCCACGATGTTGTTGGTCACAAATGTTGGCTCGCGTCGCGACACGCCCTGAAGGGCAACGTCGTACGAGATGTACACCGGCGACCGGCCAAGCTTCTGGTCCACCGACGCCAGGTCGATACTGGGGATCCGCAGGATCGTGATCAAATCGCCACGGTTCGTGCTCTGGAAATTCTGGTAACGCGATCCGAGTGCGTTGAAGTAGTAGCCCTTGTAGGCCTTGCTCACGAAAGCCGTCGACTTCACTTCCGAGTTCACGGCTTCGGTAAACGTCTCTGAAAAGGCCTGCCGGAAGACGTACGAACTCAGGTAGTTCAGGTCCGCAACGCCGCGGAAACCAAACTTGAGGGCCGCCTCCGAGGTCATCACGATGTCCTGTCCACCCTGGTTTTGCCTGCTGTCCCCAAACCCGCGGTCCAGCACCCCGAAATAGCGCACGTTGACGTTGGAGAGCTCCGTCGGACGAGCCCGGAACTCGCCGTGCTGCGCCCATCCGCGACGCGACCAGTACTCTGCTCCCACCGTCGCATCCATGCTGCGGTTGATGGCCCAGTAAAACGACTCGCCGAGGATGAACCCCTTGCGCGACGACTGTCCAATCGAGGGAATCAGGAATCCCGACTGACGCCCCAGTCTCTCCACGGGAAGGCTGGCGAATGGGAAGTAAAAGATCGGTATTTTGGCGAGCCGAAAGGTTGAATGATAAAGCTTCGCGTTCTCGCCGATGACCACGTCGATCTTTTCGGCGTTGAAGGTCCACTTGGGATTCTCGAGCGTGCAGGAGGTCACTGTTCCGCCATGCACAATGATGCGGTTGCGCCCGGCCTTCTCCACCACTTTCCCCGAGAACGCAAATGGATTGGACGACGTCAGCAGGACGTGGCGTCCGCGTACGCGTGCTCCGGTCGTGCCCACCACGTCGTAGAACTTGCCGGTCTCTTTTTGGGCGTTGTAGGTGGCGCGAGTTCCCTTGATGTGCAGGTCGTTAGGGCCGCCATTGAAGTCGAGATTGCCGGAAGCCGTGATGTCGCCCGTGGTGGAGTTGTAGGTGATCTCGTCGGCGCGAATCTCGAATTCACGAAAAGTAATGTGCACATGGCCGCGCAGATTGTAGATTTCGCCGATCTTCTCCTGCTGGTCGGCTTCGATCGTAACCTCTTCACTTGGAAGCGGTTGCGCGGGACGCAACTGGCTGGTTACTAGGCAAGGCCAGACAAGCAAATGACAAAGCAGCATGGCCGTGATAAAGATTCTGTTGCGGACAGTCATCAGCGCGTAATGTGTGCCAAAAAGGGCAAGGTACCACGTCCGGCGCACGATGGGAAATTGCGTCCCAGGTTCAGCCCGATGACTGACGCTGCTCTCGGCGTTCTTCCAATTTGCGATGTCCTGCCCGATTTGTGGCGAGCGCTGCCGCTGTGCCGAGCCACGTTCCTTCGTGTCTCGCACCACCACCCTCGACGACTTTGAACCGTACGAAGACACGGAAGATCAGTTTGCCTCCAGTGTCGCCGGCCATCATGAAACCGAGGACGACGACGCAGAACAGGAAATTGTGGCCAGCACCCTCGAATCAGCGCGCGCGCGATATCGTTACATCCCGGTAGAGAACTTGCCTAACGACCTCCCTTCCTCGACCTCATCTGCTGAGAACGAAGCCTGGAAAAACGAAGTCGCTTCCTGCCTGCAAAGCTACAAGGCGAAGCGACGCAAGAGCTTGGGCGATGAAAGCCTGAGCTTCAACTTCGAATCCACCGCCGGCAATCACGTTTTTCTCAGGCCGGAGCACGAACCAGAGCCGGAGCCCGAACCAACTCCCGCCCCCGTTTATCAGGAACCCGAACCACCGGCGCCGTTTTACGCACACAACGTGGCCACTGCGCCAGCCTACGAGCCCCCGACCGAACCCATGGAAGAATCGACACCGTACGCGCAGGGAAACTTCTTCGAGCCGGAAATGCCGGCGCCGAAACAGGCTCCAGAAACCGCCAAGCTCATCGTTTTCCCTCGTCCCCCTGCCATGCGGGAAGTGTCACGGGACGAGTTGGCCGAGCCAGTTTTTGACAGACCCCGCATCCTCGATGCTCCGGAAGCCGTCGAGACCGTTGCTGTTCCTCTTGCGGATATCACGCTGCGGCCTGAGGCTCCGGATGACCCGTGTGTTCCCTATATCGAACCGCTGCTGGAACTGCCGTATAGGGTTGCGCCAACGGTTCAGCGTGTCTCAGCCGAGGCCGTGGACACATTACTCGTGCTCGTGGCCAGCGGCCTGTTCGCCATCATCCTTGGGCAGATGAACGCCCAGGTCCTGATGCAGGACAAGAAAACCATGCTGGGCCTGCTGGTCGTGATTCCGGCGGCATTCTGGGCAATCTACAAGTACGTCTTCTTTGTGTTTGCGGGCGCTACTCCCGGTATGCAGATGACCCGCATGCACCTGGTCGCCTTCGACGGCAATTTCCCCAGCAAGAATGCACGGCGAAACCGTGCGCTCTCCATGCTCGTTTCCATCTTCCCCTTCGGATTGGGGTTGCTTTGGTCCTTTGTGGACCAGGAGAGACTCTGCTGGCACGACCGAATCTCCCGCACCTACATGACTTCGCACTGAAACTGGGGCAGCACGGGACAAATTGGCGCCATCCCACTACTCGGGACGAACCTGTCCGGAGGTGGAACGTGTTGCTGATTCTTCTGATCGTGCTGATTCTGGTGATTGCCGCCGCGCCCGCGTGGCCCTATAGCCGCGGATGGGGCTACTATCCGAGTGGCGGGCTCGGATTGATCCTCATCATTCTGCTGATTCTGCTGCTCATGCGGGGCGTCTAGCACCCCGCTTACTCGAAGCGGAGCGCCGTGATTGGATCGAGTCGCGACGCCTTCAGCGCCGGATAGAACCCGAAGAATACCCCGACGAACGTCGCGAACAGAGCGGCGACTGCGACCGCCTGCGGCGAAATCGACATCGGCCATTCCAGGGTGTTTCCAATCACGAAGGAACCAACCACGCCGGCAAGAACGCCGATCAGGCCGCCAAAGAGGCTGAGCATCACCGCCTCACCCAGGAACTGAAGCTGCACGTCGGTTTCTGTCGCTCCCACCGACATTCGCACCCCAATCTCCCGGGTGCGCTCGGTAACCGATACGAGCATCACGTTCATGATGCCGATGCCGCCCACCAGCAGCGCCACCGACGCAATCGCCACCAGCAGGAGCGAGAATGTCTCACTTGCCTGCAACCGGGTTTGGATCACTTCGTCCGGCCTGCGAACGTTGAAGTCGTCATCCTCGCCGGGGTGGATTCGGTGCCGCTCGCGTAGAAGCCCTGTGATTTGGTCGATTGCCGGATTAATCGCTTCCTGCGAGACGGCCGAGCACATGATGTCGTCGACCCACGAGATGCCCTTCAGCCGTTTTTGCGCCGTGGTATAGGGCAGGAGGAGGGTGTCGTCCTGGTCTTGCCCGCCTCCCGACTGTCCTTTCGCGAGCAAAACGCCCACAACGCGGCAAGGCATGTTGCCGAGTCGAACAGTCTTGCCGATCGGGTTCTCACCCGGAAAGAGCTGTTCGTTGATGGTGTTTCCGAGCACGCAAACGGTCGCAGCATGGTCCACGTCGCTTTGTGTGAATGGGACTCCCTGCGCGACTTCCCAGCGTTTGATCTGGAAGTACTCGGGCGATACGCCGCGATAGCGGGTGGCCCAGTTGCGGTTTCCGTAAACGATCTGGGTGGTAGCGTCCACCTGGGGAGAGACGGCCTTTATCAACCGAATCTGCTTCTGGATCGCCCGTGCGTCTTCGGCAGTGAGAGTCTTGGTGCCGTGACTTCCCGTCCGGATGCCATTCGGTGCGCGAGAACCTGCTTCGATCCATACGAAGTTGTCTCCGAGATTGTCGAGTTGCTTTTGCACCTGCTCGGATCCGGCCTGGCCGATGGCCACCACGCAAATGACCGCGCCGATCCCTATGGTGATTCCAAGCACAGTTAGGGTGCTGCGCATCTTGTTACGGAGGAGTGCGCGAAGAGCTTCGCGGACAATGATCTGCAACCACATGGCCCACGGAAAATCTTACTACCTCAATTGCCGCTCTGGGCGCAATTTCCAGCAGGTTAGACGGCGGACATCTTTCACCGAAGAAGCGGCTTGGCAATCTGTGATTCACATCCTGACAAACCCGCCATGGGCGGACTACACTAGATGGTTTGGGAGTATTGCATCGTCGCAGCCTGTCGGTGCCTGCTCCCGCGCCCAATCCCGCATAAAGGCGTAATCATGAACAATTCATTTGGCAGCCGCTCTACCCTCCGCGTTGGCAGCAAGGAATACGAAATCTTCCGGCTCGATGCTCTCGACAAAGCCGGACACAAGACTACCCAGCTTCCCTATACGCACCGCATCCTGCTTGAGAACCTGCTTCGCAACGAAGACGGACGCAACGTAAAGCGCGACGACATTCTTGCGCTCGCAAATTGGGATCCCAAAGCGGTTCCCGACAAGGAAATTCAGTTCTCCCCGTCGCGGGTGCTGATGCAGGATTTCACCGGCGTTCCCGCAGTCGTTGACCTCGCCGCGATGCGTGACGCTGTCCGCGCTCTGGGCGGCAATCCTTCTCTGATTAATCCGATTCAGCCTGCTGAACTGGTCATCGACCACTCCGTGCAAGTCGATGAGTTCGGATCCTCGAAGGCTTTCGACCTAAACGCTGAGCTTGAATTCCTTCGCAACAAGGAACGCTATGCCTTCCTGCGCTGGGGCCAGACGGCGTTCCAGAACTTCGCCATCGTGCCACCGGATACCGGTATCGTTCACCAGGTGAATCTCGAATACCTGGCGCGGGTGGTCTTCGTGAACCCGAAGGGTCAGGCCTATCCCGACACGCTCGTCGGCACCGACTCGCATACCACCATGATCAATGGACTCGGCGTACTCGGGTGGGGCGTCGGCGGTATTGAAGCCGAGGCCGCCATGCTCAATCAGCCAGTCAGTATGCTGATTCCGCAGGTTGTCGGTGTTCGCTTGAGCGGAAAGCTGCGTGAAGGCTCCACCGCCACGGACCTCGTCCTCACTGTCACGGAAATGCTTCGCAAGGAAGGTGTCGTCGGGAAATTCGTCGAGTTCTTCGGACCTTCTCTCCACACACTGCCGCTGGCCGACCGTGCCACCATCGCCAATATGTCACCAGAATACGGCGCCACTTGCGGCATCTTCCCCGTCGACAACGAAACACTCGCATACCTCCGCATGAGCGGACGCAGCGACGAACAGATTGCACTCGTCGAAGCATATTGCCGCGAGCAGGGAATGTTCCACGGCCCGAATCAGCCTGAAGCTTCGTACTCGAAGGTGCTTGAACTCGACCTCGCAACGGTCGAGCCCAGCGTTGCTGGACCGAAGCGTCCGCAGGACCGCGTTTCTCTCTCCAAGGTGGGAAGCTCATTCAAGCAAGCTCTGCCAACTTTGAAGAAGGGCGCCGGAAAGGCTGCCTCTGGAAACGGGAACGTGAAGGACGGCTCGGTTGTGATAGCCGCGATCACGAGCTGCACCAACACCTCGAATCCGGGCGTGATGCTCGCTGCCGGACTGCTCGCCAAGAAAGCAGTCGAGAAGGGACTCGAGACTCCAGCCTGGGTAAAGACCTCCCTTGCACCGGGCTCGAAAGTTGTGACTGAGTACTACCGCCAGTCGGGCTTGCTGCCGTACCTGGAGAAGCTGAAGTTCCACGTGGTCGGTTACGGATGCACCACCTGTATCGGGAACTCGGGTCCGCTCCCGGCTGAAATCTCGGAAGCCGTGGGTGAGCACGATCTCGTTGTCGCCAGTGTGCTCAGCGGCAATCGCAACTTCGAAGGCCGCATCAACTCCGACGTGCGCGCTAACTACCTGATGTCACCGCCGCTGGTTGTGGCCTTCGCTCTCGCCGGACGCATCGACTTTGACCCGGTGAACGAGCCACTCGGCAAGGGTAAAGACGGCAAACCCGTTTACTTGCGCGACATATGGCCGACGCAAAAGGAAGTGGACGATACGATTAACGGCGCGGTGCAAGCTTCGCAGTACAAGAAGACCTACAGCGAAGTCTTCGAAGGCGACCATCGCTGGCGTGGGCTCGACGTTCCCAAGGGCCAGACCTTCGCCTGGGACGACAAGTCCACCTACATCAAGCGTGCCCCTTATTTTGACGGCATGAAGATGGAGATCGGCAAGGTCTCTGACATCACCAATGCGCGCGTGCTGGCGAAGCTCGGCCACTCCATCACCACCGACCACATCTCACCTGCCGGATCGATCAAGCCTGATTCGCCGGCCGGGAAATACCTGATCGCACACGGTGTTCAGCCGAAGGACTTCAATTCCTACGGTTCTCGTCGCGGCAACCACGAAGTGATGGTGCGCGGTACGTTCGCGAATACCCGCATCCGCAACAAGATGGTTCCCAACCTCGAAGGCGGATACACCCGCCATCTGCCCAGCGGCGAAGAAATGACCATCTTCGATGCCGCGATGCGCTACATCGAACAGGGCGTGCCGACCATCATCCTGGCCGGCAAGGAATACGGCTCAGGCTCATCCCGCGACTGGGCTGCCAAGGGACCGTCGCTTCAGGGGGTGAAGGCCGTGATCGCGGAAAGCTTTGAACGCATTCACCGGTCCAACCTGGTCGGCATGGGAATCGTGCCGCTTCAGTTCGCGGAAGGTGAAGATGCGGACTCGCTTGGACTCACTGGTGAAGAGACCTTCGACATAGTCGGTCTGCCCGCGCTGCTCGACAACTATCGTGCCGCCAGCAAGGTGACGGTTCGCGCAAAGTCGAAAGACGGCTCGGCCAAGGAGTTCAAGGCCACGCTGCGCATCGACACACCTCAGGAAGTGCTCTATTACAAGCACGGCGGAATCCTGCAGTACGTGCTCCGTCAACTGTTGCAGGGTAAGACGAGCTCGGCGACGTCATAGCCGCTGTTCACTGATTCGGGGACCGCTCCGTCGTGAGCGGTCTTTTTCTTGCATACAGGGATTACACTTAATGCCAATGCGCAGGCTTGCCATCGTTGCAGCGCTGTCTCTCTTATCTTTAAAGGCGTTTGCACTTCCCGGGTGCGATGGCGTCATTCACGGCACTGTATTCAATCAGAACGGCTCGACTGCACCCAACTTCCGCGTAACCCTCTATCCGCTGAATGGCGCTATCGGCATTATGCTGCCGGAGCAGCGTACGAATGCGGCTGGTAAGTTCCGTTTCACGCAAGTCTGTCAGGGCAACTACACCGTGATTCCCACCGATCGGGACTCGGGGTACCCTTTCGAAGCTCACTGGTTGTACTTGTATTCCTACGAGTCGCTGCAGGTGGCGATTTCCGCAAATAAGAACCAGGCGGACTTTCCGCTCTACTTGCCCCCGAAGCCAAGCTTTGTGCAACTCGACGTCGTCGATGCACTGTCGAGGGAGCCCATCCAGAATTACACCGTCAAGATCAGGCGAGAGCGTGAGACGTCCGACACGATAGTTCCGAGGACTGGCCCCAACCCCAACCTGATAGCTATCCCTGAATACCAGAAGTTCTCGCTTTCAATTACAGCCGAGGGATACAACCGCTGGCGGGTGAAATCTGGAAAGGGACAACTGGCCAATCTCGCTCCCGGCGCGACGGTCAATATCCAGGTGCGGCTGACACGACTACCGTATCTTCCTAAACCGCCGAACCGCAGATAACATCCGTGAAAAAAGGGCCGCCCGAAGAGCGGCCCTTTCACATTGGAAGTAACTACTTCTCGCCTAGCAGGTATTTTTCCACAAACATTACCGTCGCATAGAACTGGAAGTCGGCATTGGCCTTCTTCGAGAAGCCATGCCCTTCGTTCTTGCCGACCAGGTACCAGACCGGTGTGCCCTGCGCCTTGAGTGCCGCCACGATCTGATCGGCTTCGCTCTTCGGCACGCGCGGATCATTCGCTCCCTGAATGACGAACATCGGCTTGGTGATGTTTTTCACGTGGTTCATCGGCGCGATGCTCGTCAGGTATTCGCGCATCTTCGGATCGCGTTCGTCGCCGTACTCAGCGCGCCGCAGGTCTCGACGGTACGCCTCCGTATGCTCCAGAAACGTGACCAGGTTCGACATTCCCACCACGTCTACCGAGCACGCGATCAGATCGTTGTAGCGCGTTGCGGTCGCCAAGGTCATGTGGCCGCCGTAGCTGCCGCCGGTGATCATGATCTTGTCTCCATCGAGGTTCGGCTGCTGCTTGATCCACTTCAACAGCTCTTCGATGTCTTTATACGACTCCTCGCGCTTGAACCCGTTGTCCATGGCAATGAACGTTTTGCCGTATCCTTCGGATCCGCGGATATTCGGATACAGGATGGCAACGCCCATCTCATTGATGAAGTAGTTGTTTCGGCCAAGATATGTAGGCCTCGACTGCCCTTCCGGCCCGCCGTGAATGTTCACGATCACCGGACGCTTGCCCGTGAACTTCGCCGGAGGCATATACAGCCAACCGGAAATCTCACGTCCGTCAAATGACTTCCACTTTACGAGTTGCGGCTCAACGAAGTTTGCCGCATTCAGGCCACCGGTCTCGCTGTTCGTCCACCGGTCCATCTTCCCAGTGGCGACATCGATGGAATAAACGTCCAGCGGCGTGTGTGCCGAGTTCACCGTAAACGCCAGGTCGCGATTGTTCTCGTGCCAGCGCAGGCTTCCGAGCACTCCCACCGGCACCTTGGGCAACTTCAATTCCTTGCCGGAAGCCAGGTCCAGCACATGCAATGCGCCCAACCCGTTCTCATTGACGATGAACGCCAACAGCTTCCGGTTCTTGGTGAGTTCCGCACTCTCCACGTCCCACGGATAGTTCGTCAGATATTTCGGCTGCTTTGTGGCCAGATCGATATACGCAATGCGTTTGAACTCGTTGTCCTTATCGCTGGCGGCGTAAATGCCTTTCCCATCGGCGCTGAATCCGATCGGATCGTAAGAAACCTTCTCACCGCCTTTCGGAGTGAAAAGCGTTTTCTTCCCCGTCGCCACATCCACGAGCCAGATGTAGCTTTCGTTCACCGACACGTATTCCGACACCAGCAGCGTCTTGTCATCCGGCGACCAATCGGCGATCCCCCACCCGCCGCCCTGATTTTCCACCACCAGCTTATCGCTGGCTTTATCGCCCGGATTCATAGTGTAGAAATCGAGGTCTGCGCGATTGCGCCGCGTTGAGGAGTACGCAATGCGGTCGCCGGCGTTCGACCAGTTCCCGCCGATGTTCCTCGACTTGCCATCCGTCAACATCGTTACATCGCCCGTTCCCACGTCATACCGGAAGATCTGGTACCACTCGCCGCCGCCGATGTCCTTGCTAAACAGGAAGTAGTCACCAACCTTTGGGTGATACGATGCGCCGCCAACCCGGTCCGGATAAAACGTCAACTGCGTGCGCGCTCCGCCGGGCATCGCCACACGATGCACTTGCACGGTATCGGCGAACCGCGTGCCGATCAGCATTTCGCGCTTGGTCGGATGCCATGCAAACGCCGTGGCGGTGCGGAACTCCGTGTACCTGTTCGCTTGCTCGGCAATCGACTGCGGGACTGCGGGCACGCCATCGGAAATCAGGTTCTCATTCGGCGCGATCGTTGCCGTCGATGGCTGTTGCGCGAACGAGAGCGAACCAAGAAGGAACAGTGCAACAAGAAGCCGCGAAGCTTTTTTCATTGGAAGGAACCTCTTTCTCGAGAAGACGTGAGATGACGGAAAGAACTTACCGAAGGAGGGCTACTCAGGGCAAGTGCAGCCGACCATGCCGTCCTACGTTCCTGCCTTGTATCCCTGCACCTTTTAGCGGCGTTTCAAGCTGACGGTCATCTCTAGGTCATGGCTGTTCTTGGTGTTCTTCTCGTATCGTGGATGATCTTCCGGGTGCTCGGCTTCCTGGGCGTGCGCATGTTCAACTCCTGGCGCGACTCCGCCCGATTCGCGCTCGCCTTGATGCTGCTGTTCACCGCGGCCGCGCACTTCACCTCAATGAAGGCGGACCTCGTCCGGATGGTGCCCGCATGGGTTCCCGCGCCTGATGCGATCGTCTTCTTCACCGGGCTTTGTGAGATTGCCGGAGCCATCGGACTCATCGTCCCGTATTTCACGAGGCCGGCAGCGATATCGCTCATCGTTTTCTTTCTCGCCGTGTTGCCGGCGAACATCAACGCCGTTCGCACCGGCGCCACTCTCCGAGGCAGACCTGCGACTTCACTCATGCTTCGCATCCCCATGCAGATTTTGTTCATCGTCATCGCGGGCTGGATCGCCGCAACTGACAATCGCAGCAAACCTATCAGGCGACCTCTTGCTTCGACGACTTCCGAAGGGTTCGGAACGTGATCGAGTACCGGTGCGCTTCGACTGCCGGAATACTGTGCTGGAACTGCCATCTCACCGGACCACGCATCAGGTAAATCGATCGTGGTTCGAGCGTGATCCAAACGAGTTTGCCCTTTTGCCGGTGCGGCTTAAACCGCATCCGACACGCACTGCCGAGTGAAACTCCGATCACATCCTCGAACTGGGGCACATCGCGATGCCACCCAATCGGCGCACCCGGCGGATACTCCGTCACCAGCGTCTCCACCAACTCTCGCTCCGGCACACCAGCAAAAATCGCTGCGCGTTCCTGAATTGGGAAAAGGAATTCCGGCAGCGGCTTCGTCTCAATTGCCCTTCGCGAACTGAAGTCATACTCCCAGCCAAAGTCCGCGATGCGTCGTTTCGCCGTGTGGCCCTGGAATTCGAACGCGCGGAAAGTCAATTGTTTGAAGCACTTCTGAAGGTCCGCCTCCTCCTCGACGCTCAGAAACTCAGGCTGGTAGCGGAATCCCGCTGGTAGGTCCCCAGGGTCGGTCTGTCTTCTAATTCCCATTACTCACTTAGATGACGGTTACTAACGTACCAACCGCGGCGTTAGGAACTCTGGTAAGCTTCCGCTTTTGAGGTTGGGTCCATGTCTGCTTCCCCGTCGAAGCCGCCAAAGGTACTTCTTTCGCTGACAACCCGCGACAACGACTACCAGCAGGCCCATGCTGCCGCAGCCGAATCCGTCGCGGGAAGATTTGGCGTTCAACTCGAGATCGTTTACGCAGACAGCGATGCCGTCGGGCAAGTCCAGCAGATCCTCACCGCCATTCAACGCCGGGATCACGGAATTTCCGCCGTCATCACCGAGCCCGTCGGCACCGCGATGCTTAACGTGGCCGAGCAAGCCCTGAGAGCGGGGATTGCGTGGGGTGTTCTCAACCGCGAAGCGGATTACATTCCCCGACTGCGCCTCACGAGCACCGTGCCGGTATTCGAAATTAGCGTTGACCAACTGGAAGTTGGGCGAATTCAAGCCAAGCAGATGTCCCGGTTGTTTCCCGCCGGAGGCACCGTCCTCTACATCATGGGCCCCCAGGCAACCACCGCAGCCACACTTCGCGCCCAAGGCACGAAGGAGCAGAAGCCCTCCAACGTCCAACTGAAGAGCATCTCTGCCAATTGGACCCAGGAGGGCGGCTATCGCGCGGTCCAATCCCTGCTCAAGCTCAGCACCACCCGGAGCTCCGGATTCGTCGGCATCGTTTCGCAGAACGACGAAATGGCGATCGGCGCCCGCCGCGCATTCGGCGAGATCCACGACACCACCGAGCGAAACGCCTGGCTCAACCTGCCCTTTCTTGGCGTCGATGGCCTTCCCAGCACCGGACAGCAATATGTTCACCGCAAGCTTCTAACCGCAACGGTTGTCACTCCGGCCGTAGCCGGCATCGCGCTGGAAACATTCATGAACTGGTGGAACCACAAGCAGGGGACACCCGAGCGGTTGCTGGTGCCATCAATTTCGTATCCAGCGGTGGAAACACTGCAGCGGTAGGGACGGGGTAGCCTGGTGCCGTTCACTCCCATGTGATTCGATTCAGGATTCTCCGTAGCCGCTTTGCCTTCTCCGGGTTCACACTTTCCACGAAGCTGACTCTTCCTTCCAGATTCAAACGGAATCGGGGATGACCCGGTTCTGGCTCTCGGGCCCGTACCGAACGCAGTTAGTGAGTATTGCTTTCAGCCGATCGAAATCTGTACGCCTGACGTTTGCGTGCTCATTGACCACCAGCCCAGTCAGTCCTTGCCGGACGCCTTTCTTCATAAGGCGAGTTTTGCGGAAGTTCACCGTAAAACCCTCTTCCAGCAGGATGGCGCCGACATGCGTTGCGAATCGTTCGACGGATCGCTCGAACTCCCTGTCGCCGGAAAACGCGAGATCATCGGCGTAGCGCGTGTAGTCTGCACCTGCCGCCATGGCGAGTCCAGTCAGCCGGCAGTCCAGCCTGTAGCAGCACGCGTTAGCCAGCGTTGGTGAGGTCGGCGCACCCTGCGGCAAATGCGGACGCGCATACACATCGCGCACCTCTCGCCAGTGCGCCGCACTCACGTCGATTGGCTTGTTCTTCCAAATGTGGAACGGCACCGCATGCGTGCAAATCCCTCCCAGTCTGTCCGCAACTGGTTCTGGGTAGCCGAGAGTACGAAAGAGGGTCTGTATCCTCGCCGCACGAAACGTCGGAAAGAAGTTACTGAGGTCCATCTTCAGCACCACTTGGCGCGCCGTATGAGGTTCGATACACGTTCTGATCGAGCGTCCTCTCACAAACCCATGTGCTGCCTGGTGCGGAGGAATCTTGTCGAGGATTTGTGTCAGGATCTGCCGTTGAAGATTTTTGAGCCGCGTTTTTGGTGATTCAATCAGGCGAACAGTGCCTGATTTTTTCGTGAGCACGCGGTAGCTGTAGTGCGATGCCGGCGAACGATCGCGGCGGTAGTCGAGTCCTTTCAGTTCAGAAAACCACTCCAATTCAGCAGCGCTTACGTTCAGCCATTCCGCCAGCGCTCCGATCGACTCGAGTCCCGGAAGGTTCCAGTTGGCAGCGGCAGAAACCGGTCTCATCGGCTGCGGTTCCGTCAGCCACTGAGTAATCGACAATCGCCTGCGATGTTTGAGCCATGATCGCCAGAATCCAGCATCGCGCAACAGAAACTTGAGCACGTCCTGCTGCCCCGGAGTCGCTTGTCCGGCTACGGCCTTTAGAAATCTCCGAGCAGGCGCGCGCAACCAGGGGCATGCTTTTCCAAAAAGGCGGCTCCCTCGTGCAACGATTGCATCCGGCGCGAGTTCGCCGGAGAGAAATACCTTGGCCAGTACTTGTAACCGCAACCGGTCAGAGGACATGGAGAAGGTGAAGGCGGAGCGCAGCAACCAGTCTCACCCTGCGTGAGCAGATCTGCGTACGAGCGCAGCAAAGCTCATGCGCCGAATTGTCTGTTATTCACGTTGCCCTGGGGTAACCCCAGAGAGACTCTAGCCAAGCCTATGGCTTGGCATCAAGCCAGCTTGAAGCACTCCGCCGGAGGAGGATGATACCACTTAACGGGCAGAAGCCTCGGCTTGGTGAAACGCCACGACTATTTTTTGGTGTCACGCGCGTTTGGGCTCGTTTGTGGAAAAAAGGAAAAGGCCACCAAGATTTCTCTTGATGGCCTTTATTTATGCCGGCAACGACCTACTCTCCCACACACTTTCGCGTGCAGTACAATCGGCCCGGCGGGGCTTAACTTCCGTGTTCGGGATGGGAACGGGTGGTTCCCCCGCGGTAAGATCACCGACAATTCGCTCGCCTGCGCGCCGTTGGCAGCGTGGCGAAACTTGTTTGCCTCCAGAGCCTAGCCTCTATCTGCTAGCCCCTGGCTGCTAAAGATCGTGGACGATGCCACAACTGAATAGATTGGGATATTTCCAAGTGCTTTGGAAAGCTGACTGAGCTTTCCTGGCTTGCGCTCCATAAATTTTATGGTCAAGCCGAACGGGCGATTAGTACAGGTAAGCTACAACCATTACTGGCCTTACACATCCTGCCTATCAAACACGTAGTCTTCGTGTGCCCTTCTTCACCCTTTTGGGTTGGGAGATCTAATCTTGAGGAGTGCTTCCCGCTTATATGCATTCAGCGGTTATCACAACCGAACTTCGCTACCCAGCTGTGCCATTGGCATGACAACTGGAACACAAGAGGTTCGTCCATCCCGGTCCTCTCGTACTAAGGACAGGCCCTCTCAAATCTCCTCCGCCCACATCAGATAGGGACCGAACTGTCTCGCGACGTTCTGAACCCAGCTCACGTACCGCTTTAATAGGCGAACAGCCTAACCCTTGGAACCTTCTACAGCTCCAGGATGCGATGAGCCGACATCGAGGTGCCAAACCGGAGCGTCGATGTGAACTCTTGACTCCGATAAGCCTGTTATCCCCGGCGTACCTTTTATCCGTTGAGCGATGGCCCTTCCATTCAGAACCACCGGATCACTAAGGCCTGGTTTCCCACCTGCTTGACTTGTAGGTCTCGCAGTCAACCTGGTTTCTGCCTTTACACTCGACCTCTGATTTCCAAACAGAGTGAACCAAGCTTCGAGCGCCTCCGTTACAATTTAGGAGGCGACCGCCCCAGTCAAACTACCCGCCTCACCATGTCCCTTTCCCGGATTACGGGAATAGGTTAGAACCACAGAACTCGCAGGGTGGTATCTCACCGTTGGCTCCCCCAAGCCCGAAAGCCTGAGATCAAAGCCTCCCACCTATCCTGCGCAGCAAGTGCCATAGTTCATGATGAAGGTATAGTAAAGGTGCACGGGGTCTTTCCGTCTAGATGCGGGTAACCGGCATCTTCACCGGTACTACAAGTTCGCCGAGTAACCCCTTAAGACAGTCGTACGATCGTTACGCCATTCGTGCAGGTCGGAACTTACCCGACAAGGAATTTCGCTACCTTAGGACCGTTATAGTTACGGCCGCCGTTCACCGGGGCTTCAATTCAGAGCTTCGCCTTGCGGCTAACCCCTCCTTTTAACCTTCCGGCACCGGGCAGGCGTCAGCCCCTATACGTCGTTTTCGACTTTGCAGAGACCTGTGTTTTTGTTAAACAGTCGCCGTACGCGTTTCACTGCGGCCCTCCTGGGCTTGCACCCTGAAGGGCGACCCTTCTCCCGAAGTTACGGGTCCAATTTGCCGAGTTCCTTAAGAGGTCTTCTCTCGAGCGCCTTTGGATATTCTCCTCGTCTACCTGTGTCGGTTTGAGGTACGGTTCCCTACCATTCTCCTTAGAGGTTTTTCTCGGCAGCGTGAACTCAGCAGCTTACACCCATACGGGCTTGCTTTGCGTCTCACCGTTAATGACCCGACGGATTTGCCTATCGGATCCGGCTTTCACGCATCGACCGCCATAGCCATATGACGACCTGCTTATCCTTCTGCGTCACCCCATCGTGATAACGAATATAGGGAGTTCCGGAATATTAACCGGATGTCCATCAGCTACGCCTTTCGGCCTCGCCTTAGGGACCGACTGACCCTGAGCGGATTAACCTTCCTCAGGAAACCTTAGACTTTCGGCGCGGAGGGTTCTCACCTCCGTTATCGCTACTTATGCCGGCAGGGTCTCTTCCCAACCGTCCACGCGTCCTTTCGGTCACGCTTCGAGCGTCTGGGAATGCTCTCCTACCACGCATACTTTCGTATGCATTCGCGGCTTCGGTATCTAGCTTTAGCCCCGTTATATTGTCGGCACCGGACCGCTTGACCAGTGAGCTATTACGCTTTCTTTAAAGGATGGCTGCTTCTAAGCCAACCTCCTGGCTGTCTGGGCGTTCCGACATCCTTTTCCACTTAGCTAGAATTTGGGGACCTTAGCCGGCGATCTGGACTGTTTTCCTCTCGACAATCAAGCTTAGCCCCGACTGTCTGACTCCCGGGCTGGTTGTCAACGGCATTCGCAGTTTGGTTGGATTCAGTAAGCTGGAAAGCCCCCTAGTCCATCCAGATCTCTACCACCGTTGCAAATCACCCGAGGCTAGCCCTAAAGCTATTTCGGAGAGAACGAGCTATCACGGAATTTGATTAGCCTTTCACCCCTACCCTCAGCTCATCCGAGCTTTTTTCAACAAACACCGGTTCGGTCCTCCAGTGGGTGTTACCCCACTTTCAAC